>NATJ01000088.1 GCA_002085305.1 Epsilonproteobacteria bacterium 4484_65
AATAGATATTCAAAGACAACTCTAGGTTGATGTAAATGCTCAAAGACTTCTGTTGATACAATAAGTTCATATTTTTTACTATCATTCAGTGTAATGGGGTGATATATAGGATCATAGTAGTCACAATTAATCCCCTCTTTTTCTAAAAGGCTTGCCAACAGGGAGCTTCTTCCACAACCAAAATCAAGGGCTATATTAGGTTTACCTACCAGAGGCAGAGTAAAGTCTAAAAAACGTTGAAAATAGGCTTGATAGCCCTCATCATTTTCATCATTCTCATGAAGATTGTAACGCTCTTTTTGCGTGGAGAAATCTTGATAACACTCTGGAGTTTTGAAGATATACTCACACGCATTACAATGGTAGTAAGTGATATTGGTTTTTTCATGTATAAATGACTCTGTCGGTTTATCGCAAATATGGCAGTTCAATCTTCATCCTTTTAATCTCTGTTATGTTACTATTTACTCTATTAATTTTGGATGTTTAGCACTTGGAAGTGGAGACTTTAGTCCCATCCCTGTTTTACTGCTTAACTTTATGTGAGACTGAGGTCTCCACTTCCAAATATTTAAGGAATTAAACTAAATCATGAAAAGAAGAGACTTTTTAACCACAACTGCTTTGGGAGCAACAGCACTTGCTATAAATGGTTGCCACAGAGCAGAAGAAAAAACAGAAGATGGTTCCGTACACACTAACAAAGAAAAAAAAGTAACCCTTAAACTTGCTACCTCTTGGCCTGCACACTTCCCCATCATGGGAACAGGTGTTGATACCTTTGCCAAGCGTTGTTTTGAACTCAGTGGAGGAAGCCTTGAGATAAAAGTTTATGCTAAAAATATTTTAGTCCCTGCCCTACAAGTCTTTGACTCTACTTCCGCAGCACAGATAGATGCGTTTCATTCCGGTGTCTACTATTGGAAAGGGAAGAATCCTGCATTTTCAATCTTCGGAGGGATGCCTCTTGGGCTTACGAGTGAAGAGATGATCACTTGGATGAAGTTTGGTGGCGGGTATGAGCTTTGGCGTGAATTTTACGGTAAGTTCAACCTCTACCCTCTCATAGGTGGTACTACAGGTCCTCAAATGGGTGGTTGGTTCAAAAAAGAGATCAACTCTCTGGCTGACCTAAAAGGTCTTAAGATGCGTATCCCCGGACTTGGTGGAGAAGTGATGAAAAAACTCGGTGTTAACCCAGTACTCCTACCTGCCGGAGAAATATATACTTCACTTGAGCGTGGAACCATAGATGCAACAGAATGGGTAGGACCAGCACTCGACAGCATGATGGGTTTTGCCAAAACAGCACCCTACTACTACACAGGCTGGCATGAGCCCGGTTCCATCTTGGAGATCACTTTCAACAAGGCACGATGGGAGAAGCTAAGTGCTGAACATCAAGCCATTATCACCGCAGCCAGCGAAGAGATGACAGGCAATATGCTTCAAGAGTTCCGTTATAAAAATGCAAAAGCCCTGCAAGAGCTTCCAAAAAATGTACAGATAAAAACATTCCCTAAAGAGATAATGGATGCAGCAAAAATTGCTCTGAATGAAGTACTGGTAGATGAAAGTGCTAAGAGTGATGATTTTAAGCGTGTATTGAAAAGTTATGAGGATTTTGTAAAGATAAACAAACCTTGGGATGATATCTCTACCAAGAACTTTTTAGAGATCAGAGGGTAAGCCCTCTAAACCTATTATATATCCCAAAAAGAGAATATTATTACTTCTTCCCAATTTCATCTACAGTTTTATCTATCTCATCAAGAAAACTTTCTATTTTTTTACCAAAATCTTCGATAAAATTCTTCATTTTAGCCAAGTCAATGTCTATATGTTCATTATCTACTTCAATTCCAACATTCTCGCCCAAGTCTATCTTGCCCTCTGAAATATCTTTTTGAATAGTTTGTGATTTTTCCTGTAAAGTATTATTCAATGAATTGAAAAAATCCTTTGTTTTAGTAAGATCAATTTTGATTTTATCATTGCTAACATCTACACCTATTTTTTGAAATATATCTTCGTTTTCTTCAGCCATAGCAACCCCTTTTTAAATCATTATAGCAAAAAAGGAGGAAAGATTATAAAAATGCCAGTAAAGAAGCTGTAACAGCCACATTCAAAGACTCAACACCACGTTGCATAGGTATGGCTATGTTTTCATCACAAAGAGCCTCTACAGGCTTACTAACACCTTCACTCTCATTACCCAGTATAAAGATGGTTTTATCACTATAGGCTTGTTTTTTATAGCTCTGGGAAGCATGGGAAGAGAGCGTATAAAGATCAGCACCCTCTTTTTTAAATGATTCCAGTGTTTTTTTGAGATCAGTTGTTTTGATGATAGGCATTTTAAAGAGTGTACCCGCACTTGCTTTGATCACTAGTGGTGATATCTGTGCAGCTCCCTTTGTAGGAAGCAATATAGCATCTACATTACCAGCGGCACAAGAGCGGATAATCATCCCTAAGTTTTGAGGATTAGTTACCCCATCCAAGGCAACAATACGATAATTAATATTTTTTAGTATAAAGTCTTCAGCATTTCCGAAATGTTCTAAAACAATGTCCAGCGCAACCCCTTGATCCTGTTTTGCATTTTTAGAGATGCGTGAAAGGGATTGTTTATCATGATAGGCTACTTCTATCTCTCTTTTTTTAGCGATATTTTTCATCTGTTCAAGTACAGGAACATCTTTGTTTGACTTGGAGAGATGCAGTTTATGTATGGTAACAGCTTCATCTTCAAGTGCTTCAAGAACAGCATTACGACCGTAGATAGTCAGTACTTTATCAAAAAAAGCTTTTTTCGCTAGGTATTCCGGAGAGTCTTTCATACAATTCTTTCAAATAAAAGCATTGCCTAGAGCAATGCAAACTGCAATTTCTAATTTCTAATTGCTAATTTAAAATAGGCAAAGCCTATTTAGACTCACCGTTCCAAGCAATATGCGGTTTACCCTCATCATCAAACTCAACAGCCGGCATACCCATTATGTTGTATCCGGCATCTACATAATGCACTTCACCCGTCACACCTGAACTCAAGTCTGAAAGCAGATACATGCCTGAATTTCCTACCTGGTTAATAGTTACATTCTCTTTAAGTGGTGCATGTGCTTTGTTCCATTTAAGCATAAAAGCAAAGTCACCTATACCGGCAGCTGCGAGTGTTTTAATAGGACCAGCAGAGATAGCGTTGACTCTGATACCATC
Organism: Epsilonproteobacteria bacterium 4484_65; assembly: GCA_002085305.1. Lineage (GTDB taxonomy): Bacteria > Campylobacterota > Campylobacteria > Campylobacterales > Sulfurovaceae > Sulfurovum. The sequence goes on from NATJ01000088.1 coordinate 3,226, forward strand.
TCTTCCAAGATCTTCAGCAAGATATTTTGTTGTCATTTCCAGAGCTGCTTTCGCCACACCCATAAGGTTATAATTAGGGATATATTTAACACCGCCATAATAAGTAAGCGTAAGTACAGAAGAACTTGTAGAAAGAATAGGTTTCAACTCTCTTACGATCTCAATGAGTGAATAAACAGAAATATCCATCGCCACATCAAATGCCTCTTTGGAAATATCTACAAAACGACCACTCAATCCCTCTTTAGGGGCAAAAGCAATAGAATGCACGATGAAGTCTATCTGACCCATATCTTTTTCAAGAGAAACCTTGAGTGCTTTTATCTCTTCAGGTTTACTTACATCACAAGGGTATAGTCTTGCTCCACACTCCAGATCTTCTGCGATAGGCGCTAGTTTTTGCTCAAATCTTTCATTGAGAAATGTAATAGCCATCTCGGCACCCTGCTCTTGACACGCTTTTGCTATACCATAGGCGATAGACTTTTTGTTGGCGATGCCTAAAATGACACCTTTTTTGCCTTTCATTATCATACTGTTACTCTCCAAGAATTAATTTCATTATTTTATCATGATTGAGATAGAATATAAGACAAATTATCAAAATTATGCAATAGAAATGATAAAAATAGTGTTTATACTTGTATATAGGGTGTTTGTAGAAAATTTGAGTTTACCCCAAAGGCTAGTCAAGAATTTATTATAAATCTCCTAGATACAATAATGAATACTAATTTTGTGATTTCCATTGTATAGTTTGGGAGTATACAAATCAAGGTTATAAATGCGAAAAATACTCATTATTAGCACAGGGGGTACCTTTAACAAGGTATATAATCCACTTAATGGAGAACTTGTCATAGATGAAAAATCTAAAGCTTTGGATGAAATAGCATCCAAATGGCTCTGCAAATTTAAGATTATCAACATTATTGGAAAAGACAGCCTGCATATCACCAATCAGGACAGACTACTACTTTTAGCTACCATTAATCATTCAAAACATGATGATATTATCGTGATACACGGAACAGACACTATGGACAGTACTGCTGTACATTTGGCAAATGCTGATCTAGATAAACGTATTGTCCTTACAGGAGCTATGCTACCCTACTCCATAGACCCTGTAGAAGCCACAGCAAATCTAGCTTCTGCTTTTGGATACCTGCAAACATTAAAAGATAATGGTGTCTATATATCGATGCATGGTAAGTTTGGCTCCTATACTAAAATATTAAAAGATAAAAAAAAGGGTAAATTCATACATAAATAAATTATATTTTAATTCATTTTGATATACTTGGCAAACAAAGGCATAAAATGAAAATAAAATTATTAATTGTAGCACTTGCAGGATTGATCTTTGCAGGGTGTACTAATTCTGGCGCTTCACTTAGCCCATCAACAAGTTATCAGGAACCAACACCTCAAAAAGAAGCAATCTTTCATAAAACCATGAAAGAGGTTGCACTAAGTACCAGAGATAATCCAAAGTACAACAGAATGGCTTTAGAAACACCAGAAAAAAAAGAATGGTTTAAGACACTGATGTATCGTTTATGGGATAGGCAGATAACCAGAAGTCAATTTATATCTGAAGGATTAGCAAAATATCCTACACATCAATATGAATTTGCTTTTATCGCCAACGGCTTTCAGCAACGTTCATAAATAATGAACCCTATTGATAGGCAATAGGGTCTTTCACTCCTGCTTGCTCAAAACCACGTAAACGCAATCTACAACTATCACATACACCACATGCTTTCACTTCATCCTGATAACAGCTCCAAGTATCTTTTAGTGGAACACCTAAATCCAAAGACCTCTGTACAATTTCACTTTTCTTCAATGCCACAAGAGGCATTTTTATCTCTAAATCAGTTTCCTCTTTTGTACCCATATTGATCGCTTTTTGCATTTGCATAATGTAATTCTCTCGGCAATCAGGATATCCGCTACTGTCTTCTTCAACTACACCTATGAAAAGAGCCTCTGCTGCATGTTTTTCTGCTACTGCTGCTGCTATAGAGAGAAAAATACCATTTCTAAAAGGAACATAAGTAACAGGAATACCCTCTTTAACTCCTCCCGTAGGGATATCTATACTCATATCAGTTAAAGCTGATGCACCTATCTGTTCGAAGAAACCTAAGTCAATTTCATAAGATTCTTTTGCATCTATATCTTTAGCGATCTTTCGAAAGCACTCCAACTCTTTAGCTTGGGTACGCTGTCCATAATTAAAATGTAAAGCAATGATC
>NATJ01000089.1 GCA_002085305.1 Epsilonproteobacteria bacterium 4484_65
CAGAAGGTAAACCGAAAGGCGGAGATGATGCTAAAGAAGCAAAACTTTATACCCTGGATACCATCCCTTTTGATAAACTGGTCTTTGACCATGCCAAGATAGTAGAGGACTACCTCTCTTCACGTGAAGTCTAAAGGAAGCAGTTTGCAAAGCAGTTATGATCTTTTTTATGCCCTTAAACAGCTTGACTACCTAAAAACCAAGAGAGACCCTTTATGGTGGCCGAACAGTGGGACATTTGAAGTACTGGTGGGTGCACTGCTGACACAACAGACCAAGTGGGAAAGGGTAGAAGAGTCGCTTGAAAATCTTAAAGCACATGACCTGCTTACACTCCAGGCACTCAGTGATGCATCTGTTCAAGAGATAGCAAAACTCATCAAACCCAGTGGTTTTTACAATACTAAAGCCCAGAGACTCAAACTGCTCTGTACTAATATTCTGAATGAATTCGGCAGTTTTGAATCATTTCAAAAGCAGGTAGACAGGGGGTGGCTGCTTGCACAAAAAGGAATAGGGATGGAGAGTGCAGACTCCATACTCTGTTATGGCTGTGGACGTGAAGTCTTTGTAGTAGACAGCTATACGCAAAGGCTTCTTAAAGCGTTTGGCTATACGTTTGAGGACTATATGCAGATACAGGATTGGATGCAGGAGGGGATAGAAGAGAATCTTGAAAAGATACAAGATATTTATAAATATGAAGTAGAACTTCATACAGTTTATGCTAGATTTCATGGCAAAATAGTAGAATATGCAAAAACGTTTATTCGCGGTAAGCATGTGGATATAATGCCTCTTATTGAAGCTATGGAAGGTAAAACATGACCAATATCGTTATCACAGGATGCAGTACAGGAATAGGACTCGAAACAGCAAAATATCTTAAAGATAAATTTATCAAAGTCTATCCAACTGCCAGGGATCCTAAAGATGTAGAGATGTTAAAAGAACTGGGTTTTGAGCATGCCATGCAGCTTGATGTGAGAAAGCCTGATGAGATAAAGAGAGCGATCATCAATGTACTTGAAATAGACGGAAAGATAGATGTTTGGTTCAACAATGCCGGTTTCGGACAACCTGGGGCTATGGAAGATATTACAACAGAAGTACTCAAAGCACAGTTTGAAACCAATGTCTTTGGTCTTCATGAGTGTACCAGACAGATCATTCCACTGATGAGAGAGCAGGGGCATGGGAAGATCATTCAGCACAGTTCTGTGCTTGGGCTTATTTCACTTTTTGGAAGAGGGGCATACAATGCCAGCAAATATGCCATAGAAGGGCTTACAGATACACTAAGACTTGAATTAAAGGGTACAGAGATCTATCCTGTACTTTTAAACACAGGACCCATCACAAGCCATTTTAGAGAGAATGCTATGAAGAAGCTCAAAGCCAATGTTGATATAGAACATTCTATATTTAAAGCAAAATACGAGAAGAGTCTTAACGCAGACAAAAGCAAAGTACCGTTTAATGAAGAGGCAGTATCTGTTGCAAGAATCGTACATAAGATTATTTTGGTAGAAAAACCAAAACCACGATACTATATTACCAAAGCAACCTATCTTCTTGGCACTATCAAAAGAGTGGTGAGTACATCACTGTTAGATAAAATTTTATTGAAAATAGAGTAATCATAATGTACAATAAAGTATCTTGTTTTCATAGGAATTCTTATGTTCAAAAAATCTCTAAAAAATGCACTCTTCTTCTCTCTTCTACTACTTACTTCTAATACCATTGCATCCCATAAAGTGATTACCATAGCCGGTACTGCTGACCTTCAGGGAATGATGGAAGCTTCTTCTCACAAGTTTGATCTTGATGGGGATGGGAAAAAAGAGAAGATCATGATGGGTGGCATAGCCTATCTTGCAACTGTCTATAAACAACTCAAAAAAGAGAATCCAAACACTGTTATCGTCTCAACAGGAGATGACCTGATGAATAAATATTTTCATACCTATAAAGGCAAAGCGATTCTTTCACTCATGTCTGATGCCGGCTATGAACTCTATGCATTTGGAAACCATGAGTTTGACAAAGGAAGTACAATACTCTCTGAAGCACTCGACAATACTGCATTTACATCCATTTGTAGTGACTTAGATGTATCTAATTCCGCACTTAAAGGTAAATGCAGACCCTACATCATAAAAGAGATAGATGGTGTTAAAGTAGGATTCTTTTCGCTCATGACAGAAGACCTTCCTTTGGTTACAAGTGAAAGAGCTGTCAAGATCATTTCAGATAATGTGACGACTGCCAAAATGATGGTAAAACTTTTAAAAGAAAAAGAGGTAAATGTCATTGTAGCACTATCACATATAGGCTATAAACAGGATAGGATCCTTGCAAAGCAGGTGAAAGGGATCGACTTGATCTTTGGTGGTCACTCTCATGAGTATGTCAAAAAGATAGGACGCATTAATAAAACAGCTATTGTAAACGGTGGAGAACAGGGAATACAGATCATTAAAGTGGACATTCCGTTAGATAAAGATCTCAAAGTTTTAAACAGAGAGATAAATATGACTAAAATCCCGGTTACAGATGCGCTCAAAGCAGATCAAAAGATAGAAGAGAGGGTTACGAAGTATCAGGCAGGTTTCCCTGCTGCAATTGTTTTAGGTCAGACAAAAACACCTTGGAATCTAAGTTCAGATGAAATGCGTAAAAGCGAATCTTCTGTTGCAGATATGATCAATGACCTCATGAGAGAAAAATTTAAAGTGGATGTTGTACTGAATAATGCCGGTGCATTCCGAGGTAGTAAGATATATAGTAAAGGTAATGTCACAGATACCATGCTCAAAGAGATCGATGAGTTTGGAAATTATGCTTATATCCTCAAACTTAAAGGAAAATATTTTAAAGAGATTCTTGAAAGATCTGCAGCCAGATATGGAGAGGGTGGACTTATGCAAGTCTCCGGACTAAAATACCGTATTACACTGCCTAAACAGGTACAACAGATGAAAGATAGGAAAGTGATAAAGTCTGGGAATCGTGTTGATAATATCAAAGTACTTCAAGAGGGGCAATGGGTTGATCTAGATCCTAAAAAAGAGTATAGCATCCTAAGTAACTCTTTCATCGTCAATCATGAGGGAGATGGATATTTTTGGTTTAAAAAATATGGAACAGACCTGAAAAACACCTATACGACTTTCTATTCGATCATGGCTGAGGTCATTGATACACAGAAGGTTCTCAGTCCTAAAGCCAAAGATGGACGTTTGGAGATTGTTCATTAATGCTATTTTTGGGATATCTGTAAGCACTTCTAAGCTATAGTATCTCAAATATTTTTTTAGGATAAATAGTTAATGGATAAAATCAAAATAGGTGTAATAACAACAAGCGACAGAGCATCACAAGGTATATATGAAGATGTTTCGGGGGTAGCCATTATGGATACGATGAAAGAGTATCTTTTGAATGAATGCGAATATGTGTATAGATGCATCCCTGATGAGCAAAGTCTCATCGAGACAACACTTATAAAGCTTTCCCGTGATGAAAACTGTGATCTCATCGTTACTACGGGAGGTACAGGTCCAGCGATGAGAGATGTCACCACTGAAGCAACAGAAAATGTCTGTCAAAAGCTCCTTCCGGGGTTTGGAGAGCAGATGAGGGCAGTAAGTCTGCAGTATGTACCAACTGCCATTCTTTCTAGACAAACGGCAGGTATCTGTAACGGTGCTCTTATCATCAATCTTCCTGGAAAACCAAAGTCTATTCGTGAATGTTTAGATGCTGTTTTTCCTGCGGTTCCCTACTGTATAGACCTTATAGGCGGCAGCTTTATGGAAGCAGATGAAACAGTAATTAAAATCTTCAGACCTAAAGCAAAATAAGGACATACTAAATAATATGAATGTAGAATTTATTGAGCAAAAACTAAATGAGATATTTAAAGAGTTGGAACAGGAAGTAATGTCTGTGCTGATGGATGAAAGCCTGGATAAAGGACAAACCAATCTACATATGAAACCACTTACATCAACCAAACAGATACTGGTTAATGCACTTGATAGCATTAAAATGGTTGATAGATTAGCCAAAGAGGATCTGGAAAAATGATAAAGATCTTCTCACTTTTTTTATGGACTTCTATTTTAGCTTTTGCAGGTGAAAAAATGGCTATACCACCCTATGTTGCCTTATCGGGCTTTATCATCATAATTGGACTTTTCTTTTGGGGAGTCTACAAAGCTGTTAAAACACAAAAAACCATATATGCACTTGCAATGCTACCGTTTGTGCTTCTCTTGGCAGGGATGTTTTTTATCTAAATACTTCACTCCTTACTTCCTTGTAGTCGTCATACTCAATCCAAGCCAGTCATCCATACCGCCTCTGTACCATTTTATCTTTTCTGGCGGGTAACCTAAATCGAGCAGGGCTTTTATCATATTTGGAGATTGGCTGCACCATGCACCGTTACAAAAGAGTAAAATAGTTCTGGCTTTAGAAAAATCAAAAGGCTTTTTCATACCAATAATACCAAGTTTTGATAAAGATGCTTTATATTCCTCTTCAAATACTTTAGGCTTCAGAATATAGGCATAATGAATATTCATCGCACCAGGTATCGTACGGTATTCATACCACTCTTCATCTCTGGTGTCTATAAAAAGCATGGTACTGTCACGCTGCATTTTTTTTATAAATGCCATCACTTCCATTTCTCCATACGTCTCTATTCCTTTATGTATCTGTATAGGAAAGACTACTTTTCCTGCACTTGTAATAAAGGTTGCTTTACAAGCTTTTGGTACCTTGCTACTGGCATACTTACCTTTCCAAAACACATCATTTTTAATATGTATATCCATACATTCAGGATCGATCTCACGTTCTATGGTGATCTTTTTCTTCTCACCTTTACTGTTGATATACTCTGTCTCTACACCTGTAAACTGTAATGAGACATTGCTGGAAAAAAGGAAGGTGAACATACTAAAAAAGAGTAGGCTGATCTTAATCATTATTGCCTCCTTATATAATGTATTATAATAACATGGGTATATGTAATACATGTGTAATATATGATGTTGTACTATTAAAATATTTTATTTAATAATTCTATTTTTAAGTTATATATATTATAATTTTTCATATCTCTTTGCTTAATTTAATAATCTGGGCATTAAATCTTTGATATCAAAAGGAAAATCTATGAAAAAAATCACCTCTACACTTTTAAGTGCTTCTGTAGCAGTTGCACTGATAAGCACACTTTCTCTGGCAGAAGGCAAAACACAGTGGGGCTATACAGGGCATGGTGCTCCAGAAGCTTGGGGAGAACTTGCTCCAGAATATAAGATATGCAGCACAGGTAAAAACCAGTCACCTGTCAACGTTACCACTTCTCTTGATGCTGATCTTGCTGCCATAGCTCCAGAGTATACAAGCGCTTCAAGTGAGATCTTGAACAATGGCCATACT
>NATJ01000090.1 GCA_002085305.1 Epsilonproteobacteria bacterium 4484_65
TATCCACTGGCTCCTACTACACCTACTTTTATCATTTTTTATCCTTTAAACAATGGTGGATATACCCCAAGGGCATTTCCGTTGGGCAATCCACCCTACATACATCATATCGCGTAGGGTGGGTTTACCCACCACAGATAATCAACCTATGTTGATCTCTTCATACAACACCTCTTCAATGTCATACGCTTTTTTACCGCTTGGAAGTGTTACCTCTACTTCATCACCCTCTTCTTTACCTATAAGTGCTCTAGCCATAGGTGACTGAATAGAAATCAAACCATGCGTAGGGTTTGACTCTTGTCCTCCTACGATAGTGTATTTTATCTCTTCATCTGTATTTTGATCAATTAGCAATACTGTAGAACCAAAAGAGATACGTACATGGGCCAAAGTAGAAGGATCAACCACTTGTGCTCTCCCTACCACATCTGTAAGCTCAGCGATACGTGCTTCCATAAGTCCCTGTTTCTCTTTAGCTGCATGGTACTCTGCATTTTCCTTAAGGTCACCCTGTGCTCTTGCCTCATCTATAATACCGGCTATAACACCTCTCTCAACAGATTTTAACTGCTCCAACTCTTCAGAAAGTTTTACATATGTTGGTCTTAACATCGGCTCTTTTTGCACGATTATTCCTTTAAAATGATTCATTTATTTTTAATTTAAAGTATTATACCAAAAAGGTTATAATAGCGTTTAAATAAATCATGGAAGTGGAGACTTTCACCCCAAGGGCATTTCCTACGGGCAGTCTCACCTGCACTTTGCAACTTAACTTTAATGTGGGACTGAAGTCTCCACTTCCAGTGGTAAATACAAATTTAAAGATACTTATGATGAAACAAATATTAATCACAAACGATGATGGTTTCGAGTCTAAAGGACTCCTTGCTCTTGTCGAAGCACTTAAACCTCTAGGTCACGTCACTGTAGTAGCACCTACTTTAGAGAAATCTGCATGCGGGCACTCACTTACCCTTACTAAACCATTACACTTTGTACATTTGGAAGAGGACTTTTATAAACTGGATGACGGTACACCTTCAGACTGTATCTTCCTCTCACTCAATAAACTTTTCACTAAAGAAAAGAGACCGGACATTGTCATCTCCGGCATTAACATTGGTTCAAATATGGGAGAGGATATCACCTACTCAGGTACTGCTTCTGCTGCTATGGAAGCTGTACTACAAGGTATCCCGGGTATTGCTATCTCTCAAGTCTACAAGAACAGTGGTGAAAGTATCAAAACACTTGGATATGACTTAGCCAAGGAGAGCATAGCCACACTTGTAGAAAAAATATTCGATGGTGAGTTTCCTCTCCCCGCACGTAAATTTTTAAATATCAACATCCCTCCTGTGCCATCTTCAGAATGTAAAGGATTTAAAGTCACGCGTACAGGAAATCGTCTCTATGCACATAATGCTGAAGTACACCACAATCCACGAGGAAAAGAATATTATTGGATAGGCTTACCTGAGTTAGGATGGATGGAGACCAAAGGGCATATTACAGACTTTGAAGCGATCAATGACGGTTATGTCTCTATTACACCTGTGCATCTGGATATGACCAGTCATGATGATATTAAATCCCTAGAAAAGTGGCTATAACCCATGCGTTTTGAGCGTTGCCGTATGCTTTTTGGAGAGGAAGATTTTTCCAAACTTCAAAAAGCAAAGATACTCATACTGGGTGTTGGAGGAGTAGGAAGCTACGCCCTTGATTGTCTTTACCGTTCAGGCATACATGACATTACTATTATCGACTATGATACCTATGATGAGACCAATCAAAATAGACAGATAGGGTCAGAAGCTGTAGGTGCTCTTAAAACTGAACGCCTCCGTGAACTCTACCCAGGCGTAAAAGAGATCCATCAACAGATGAATATGGCATGGGTAGCCTCTTTTGATTTCAGTCCTTATGATATCATAATCGATGCTGCTGATACTACAAAAGTAAAGATAGAACTGGCAAAAAAAGAGTACAAAAAGCTCATCATGTCCGTAGGCTCTGCAAAACGTTTTGATACCAATAAAATAGAAGTAGCTTCCATCTGGAAAACCCATGGAGATGCACTCGCTAGAAAGATACGCAACGAACTTAAAAAAGCAAAATTTGATAGAAACTTCACTGTAGTATTTTCACCTGAAGAAGATAAGTGTAAGGGAAAAGGCTCTTGTGTCGCAGTGACAGGGGCCTTTGGATTGACTATTTGTTCTGAGGCAATAAAGAGGATATTAAAACCATAAAGATCACATTGAGATCATAAGCACTGTAACCCATTCTTGAATCTGTTCAAAATAGGTAATGCCTCCTACTGTTCCACCCCCCCCTGTAAGTACAGCAAAAACGATCTTCGTAACACTATAAGGTCTCTCTTCTCCTACCAGCTTTCCAGTCTGTGCATTGATGGCATTGTTATACTCTTTGTTCTTCCATTGAAATGAAACTGTCCAAACAGGGAAAAGTACATTTTTATAAGTAGTATTCTTATGTTACTTCAGGTAATGCTTCTGCTCTTGCTTTAACTGCCAACAATGCATCTTTGAGTTCATGTTCTGTTTTGTGAAGTTCTACAAGTGCTTCTGCTCTTGCTGCTTTTCCTTCTTCAGCAATTTTCAACGAGTCATCCAGTGTTACGATGAATGTTTCATTGGCTTTCTTGATACTTTCTATATCGAAGATACCCCGTTCCATTTGCTTGCGTACTTCAGTATTTGCTTCTCTCAGACCTTCTGCATTCTTTTCAAGAAGTTCATTGGTAAGGTCAGCCGCGTCTTTAACTGCAATTGCAGTATCATGACTTCTAAATATAGTCACTGTTTGTGCAAGCTGGTTTCTCCATAACGGCACAGTATTAACTAAAGTAGAAGTGATCTTAGAGATGAGAGATTTATCATTTTCTTGGATAAGTCTAATACTTGGGAGTGACTGCATAGTGACTTGGCGAGAGAGTCTAAGGTCATGAACTCTTCGCTCCAGTTCATCTCTAAAACCTCGTATCTCTTTGACATCTTGGATGGCAAGCATCTCTTTATCTTGTGCCTTCGTTTCAAAGTCTGGAATGATCGTCTCTTCAAGTTCTTCGAGTTTTGTTTCACCCGCTTTAATATAAAGCTCCAAATTTCTAAAGTAATCAAGATTTGCATTATAAAGCTTATCAAGTGAAACGATGTCTGTCATAAGCTGGCTTTTATGCTTCTCAAGATTGTTTGAAATAATGTCTATCTGGTCTCTTACCTCTTCATATTCCTGAATGAACTTCACTAACGGTTTGGTAACTCCAAAAAGTTTCTGCCACCAGGCAAGTTTAATGTTAGGGTTAAACTCATCCATGTCAAATCCGCGAATAGAAGCAACCATCTCATTGAGAGCTGCACCTGCTGCACCTACCTCTTTGTTTTGGACACCGTCTATCATACGGTTAGAGATCTCATCAAGTTTTTCCTGTGCGGAAGAGCCAAAATAAATAATGGAGTTTCTGTCTTTAATATCAAGTTCACTTAACGCATCTTGAAGTGCTGTCACTTCTTCCACCATTACTTCCGGTACTTGTTCACTTTTTTCTTCTATCGCTACTTCAATCATCTCTTTAGTTTTTGTTTCCATTCTCTTATATATACGATAAGAAACTTTCTGGCAACACGAATATCTTTCGGATCCTCCTGAATAGTTTCCAAGATATTTCTAGCTTTTGTCATAGCAATGTTGAGTTTTCCATACAAAAGCGTATCTTCTATCTGACCCATATGTTTTTCTATATTGGTGAGTTTTGTTTTTGCTTCACCTATGGTTTCAAGTACAAACTCTGCAGAGATATCACCAAGGTTATCAAGTTTGTCTTTTTTTGGATCAAACCCATAATATAAATAATAACCAAGCGTTGCAATAACACCTAAAAAGAGTGCAGAAAAAAAAGATTTGCCACCTGCAACCCAAGCAGTAAAAAACGTAGAACCACCCAGCATAAATGCAGCTATGGTTTTATAAGGTATTTTAGGGGCTTTTGTCAAAGGAGAACGTAGATACTCCAACTCTTGATTAAACCCTCTGGTCGAAAGTTTAGCTGTAAAGAAAAAAAGTGCAAAGGCCAGACTATTGAGTAAAAATGCCTGAATATTGGTCTGGAGAAGTGCTAAGATCACCGCGATAAAAAGCGGGATAAGAAACAGATAAAGGAGTGTCCCTTTCTTACTTTTTAATGATACGGTACTGGGTTTGTAAGGTTTTGCTTTTCCCATATACTATCCTAGAAGATTGCCAAGTGGATACCACACAGCAAATCCCGCAGAGAACACTATAAAAAAGAAACCAAAGGCTTTTTTGTATCCTGACATTTATATCCTCCATAAAAGTAACTACAATTTTAGCATAGTTATATGAGAACTGTTAAATTACTTTACTTTTTCCAACTTTCTATTTCTAGCTGCCAAAACAGTCAATACAAACAACCCTGCAACACCATAATAGACCCACATAGGCATAGGCACAGGATCACCTGCGGCGTAAGAGTGAAGTCCTGAGAGGTAGTAGTTTACCCCAAAGTATGTCATCAGTACTGTAGAGTATGCCCATGTAGCTGCTGCATTGTACACAAATGATGATTTGAGTGATGGAATGAATCTAAGATGCAATACAGTTGCATAGATCAAGATGGTTACTGCTGCCCATGTCTCTTTTGCATCCCAACCCCAGTAACGTCCCCAGCTTTCATTTGCCCATACACCACCAAGGAAGTTACCTACAGTATACAAGAAAAGACCGACGATGAGTGACATCTCTGAGAGATTTGTAAGCTCTTTGATGGAGCGATCCATGTTTTCGTGCCCTTTACTCCCTCTAAAAATAAACAGTATCAGTACCATCAAAGAGAGGATAGACCCTAATCCAAAGAAACCATTACCTGAAATAATCGTTGCAACATGTATCATAAGCCAGTACGACTTCAGTACAGGAACAAGGTTGGTGATCTCCGGATTGATGAAGTTCATATGTGCTACACCCATAGTCACACCTGCCAAGATAGCTGCACCCGCTAAAGCAAACGGTGAGTGTCTAGCCAGGACAAGACCTGCAAATACTGTTGCCCCTGCGATGAATACAATGGACTCATATGCATTAGACCAGGGAGCATGCCCTGAGATATACCAACGAATACCCATACCAACCACATGAACCATAAACCCAAGGAAGAGTATGCCCAAAGCGCCACGCATGATCCACTTCATAGAGAATGCCGGTTTAAGTATATTGATAAAGGCAAAAACCAGTAACAGCAGTCCCAAGATAAGATAAAGCGGTACCAACTTGCCAAAAAGCCCCAGCTTGTTATATTTGATCTCCATATCGATATGACTAGGGCTTGGAATCACTGCCGCACCATAGGTTTTCTGATATTTATGCAACCCTTTAAGTGCCAGGTTTGCATTAGCCCAATTTCCACTTTTGAGTGCTTCAGATACCATCATGAAATATGCAGAGATACTCATCTTTACAAGTTCACTTTCTTTAGCCGGGAAATCCTTCATAGCATCAACCGGTGCGAACCACTTGTTGTTTGCATCATTTGGCTTAGGGAAGATACGAAGTATCGTCCCCTGATATACCATGTAAGAGACATTGACACGTTCATCTATATCAAGTAGTTTTTTATCGTACTGGGTCTTTTCAAGAGGTTTCTTTCTTGATGCTGTCACAATGTCGTCATAGATTTTATAACTGCTGTCTTTTGCAGAGAAGAAATCAGAGAACGTTGCAAATTTTGCCTCTTTTGGCAATCCGATATTTACAGCAATCTTTGGATGCCCTATTTTGATCATAGGGACATTCTGGTAGAGATTAGGCTGTGTCATCATGCCCAGTAGTATTTGGTTAGGTTCTAATCCAAACAGAGATGTCTTTCCCGTAATCTTGGCAACTATGTCGTGTGCCACAGTATCTATAGGCTTCATACGCCCCTGGTGATCCTGAACGACAAGTGTTCCAAAATTTTTGGCATGCTCCAGATCATAGGCACTTATAGACTTTTTCAATTCAGGGTCCAATACAGGTGCAGCTGCATTTGCAGATTGAGGGTTCAGTGCCATCAGAGAAAAGAGTATAGCAGCTGCTGCTCCCTGCTGTAGTTTCCTTGCACCCTTAAGAAGCTTTTGAAATCTACCGTTAGGTATGAACAGACTCCAGATCATGCCTAATGTTAATAAGATATATCCTATATACGTAGGCCATGTTCCTGGATCATGGTTCACTGAAAGAACCGTTCCTTTTTCATCCTGATCATATGAAGACTGGAAAAAACGGTAATTTCTATGATCCAGTACATGGTTCATATAAATAGCATAAGGCATATTGATATTTTGTTCTTTATCTATGAGTACAACATCACTTGCATATGATGCAGGTGTCATTGAACCAGGATAACGCTCCAGTTTAAACTTCTCCAGCTTTATAGCAAAAGGGATCTCTATCAGTTTTGCACCGATACGCAAGTCTATATTTACACCATCAAGTGCAAGTTTGTTTAACTCACCTATCTGCCCTTTATAAGGTTTACAAACAACGATCTGGCTCTGATCTCCTACACTCACTTTAAGTTCTATGAATTCAGGTTTACCTGATTGTGTTTTAAGGTCATGAGAATCTATTACAAAACGGGCCTTTTCATGTACCTCTTTTAAGACAACTGCATTATCACCAAACTGATGTAAGTGTCTTCTCTTAAACTCATTTTCACCTACGCTCAATTCACCAGAACTTTTGTCATCCATATTAAGGTATTTGAGTGGATGAGGGAAATCCACTTTTAAAGCACCTGCATCGCCCTCTTTGATCATGAATGTCGGTTTATCACTCTTTGACTTCGTATCATACGCAACATAAAAATCACCAAAATCTTTCACATCACCTTTGGCAAAATAGTATATCTTTCCCTGTTGACCTGTAGAGATCTTCAACTCCAGGAATTTTTTTCCATTGGGGTCTTTTACTACCTTCTCATGCGCTGTAGGCAGGTATCTTAGAAGTTCTATATTTACTTTTTTATCACCCACACTGAGGCTTTCAGAGAGACTATTTTTTGTCATAGTTGAGAAATAAAGTGCTTTTTCAAGTCCTGCAGTCTGTTCACCTTGTGTCGCTGTTACTTGCAACAACTTTACATCTGAAACCATAAGATTGGTAGATTTACCTTCACGAATATGCATGATACCCTCATATCCTATATAACGTGTAATAAGTGCACCTACAGCAATGATTAAAAAGGAGAAGTGAAAGAGGAAAACAGCCGGTTTGGATTTGTATGAT
The DNA here is from genome assembly GCA_002085305.1 of Epsilonproteobacteria bacterium 4484_65. Lineage (GTDB taxonomy): Bacteria > Campylobacterota > Campylobacteria > Campylobacterales > Sulfurovaceae > Sulfurovum. Next base: position 7,315 of record NATJ01000090.1, read on the forward strand.
TTGTACTTGATGATATTGTAAACCAAGATAGCTGTAAAATAAGCTAAAAAAACTTCAAACCATTTTGCTTTGTAAATAAGTGCCTGCGCTGTCTGTGTACCATAGTCATTTTCTATGAATGTCGCAGTACCGATAGCCACTCCAAAAATAAACAGTACCAAAACTGCCATTTTCATGGATAAAATATGTTTCAACATGGTTTAAAACCCTTCTGTATATAATAAAACGTGATTATAGCCGATGTTTGCTAACTGTATATTAATTATGTTTGTTTTATAGACATAAATAGTAACTTGACACTATGCGCTACTTCAACTTGTCTATCAACTTATCAAAATCAGACATAAACAGTTTATCTTGAACTACTCTATACTTTTCAAATTCACTTAAGGCATGATCTTTTGCAATCTGTGTTGTAACTTTTCCACTGTTTTTTAGTATTTCTCTATCATCAAACTCTAAAAACAGGTCTAGTCTCTTTGACCAGTCTTTCATAGTCATAGGTATCTGTCTATTAGCTCTGTTTTCTGCTAAATCCAAATATGCATTCACTATACGTCCTAACGACTGTAGTTCTTCTTTTTCAAGATAGTTTTTTTCTATAACAACATCTGTTCTGAGTATCTTACCTTCCGGTGCATTTTCCCAAGTATTTAATCCCATACGTTCTACATTACTATCTGCTCTATTGACAATAAGTTCTGCTGCAGTACTTCCATGTATAGCATAGTGCAGTTTGTTTTGCACTTTAGCAAAAAATGTTTTAGTTGTAATTTCATCTTTACGATAATCTATACTTGTAGCATAGATATCTGTGATTTTCTGATAAAATCTTCTTTCACTTAGACGTATCTCTCGTATCTCTTCTAAAAGTTTTTCATAATAGTCTTTTCCTAAAAAAGCTCCATTTTCCAAACGTTTATTATCTAATACATAGCCCTTAATGGCAAACTCACTAAGTACACTTGTAGCCCATTGTCTAAATTGTGTTGCCTTTTTTGAATTGACTCTGTATCCTACGGAAATAATGGCATCAAGATTATAGAAATTGGTTGCATAGTTTTTACCATCCTTCGCAGTTATTCGGAAATTCCTAACAACTGCATTTTCTTCTAATTCTTCAGATGCAAATATATTTTTGAGATGTTCATTTATCGTTGGAACAGATTTATCAAACAATTCTGCAATGAGTTTCTGAGTCAACCAAACTGTCTCATCTTCTACTTTTACCTCTATGGTATTCTCACCTGCTTGTGAAGTGAAAATAAGAAATTCAGCTGTGGAATTACGTATTTGTTTCTTCATTTTTTATCCTTGATGCTTTTACTATATTGTATCTTAGTGAATGATGTACATTTAAAAATCTGTCAAATTGTCATACTTTTAAATGGTCGGTAACCCGACCCTACGTTATGATAATTCTATTAGATACTCTTCATACAACCCAAACAAAAATTCTATGCGTTCTTTGTCACTTTTAAATGTGCGTTTTGTATAACA
>NATJ01000091.1 GCA_002085305.1 Epsilonproteobacteria bacterium 4484_65
CCTTTAAATATGTCACCTTTTCCTGTCAAATACAAGCCTACAGGCACCATGAATACCATGACTAAAATAGGTAAGAGCATCTTGTAGGGTGTGGCTTTGATATTTGCTTCATTATGCGGTGCTACGTAGGGTACAGGGGTACTGTGCTTCATGGGGCCGATATTGATATTTAAAAATATAACACCCAAGACTATGGCTAAAGTAATGAGTGAATAGAAGTTATAAGGGATGGACGCTATGAGTAAAGATACACCATCACCGGAGATGACTTGAGAGTCAATGGCTGTAACGATGAGACCTAAAAGTAATGCACCCCAGGCGTTGAGTGGGATGAGTGAACAGATAGGTGCTGAGGTAGAGTCACAAATGTAAGCGAGTTTTTCTCTGCTTACACCGTTTTTATCACAGAGAGGTTTCGCTACCGTTCCTGCTACAAGTGCAGTGATAGACGACTCTATAAAGATCACCACACCTACAATGTAAGCAAGCATCATAGCACCGGTAGGTGAGTCTATCTTTTTTGCTTTTTTGCTTAGGTATGCTACGAAGCTGTCGACTGCACCAGAGAGTGTAAGCAGTCTGATGATGGAACCTACCATGACGATAAAAAGTAAAGTTTTAACTATCCAACCTTCTGAAAAAAGAGCAATGATCCCATCAAAAAGAGCGATGAATGCGTCTATAGGGTTGTAGCTATTCAGTACGAGAAAGCCTGCAAAAATACCACCCATGAGCGAAACGATCACATCTTTGGTTATAATAGCTAAAATGATTGTCAGCAACGGGATTGCTATTGATAATATTCCATATTCCATGAGAAGGATTATAACATAATGAAAATATTACTTACACTCTGTCTAGCTCTGTTTTTAACTCATGCACAAGATACGTCGAATACGAAACAACTTATAGTTGTCACTACAAAAAACTGGTCTACTCCTAATGGCTTGTTGCAACGCTTTGAGAAAGAAGAGAAGGATTGGCATAAAGTAGGTAAAGCCATCAACATTAAACTAGGAAGAAACGGGCTAGGATGGGGGATAGGATTACACACTACACCAAAAGGTGCCAAGTACATCAAGAAAGAGGGAGACGGTAAAGCACCGGCTGGTATTTTTACTCTTAAACAGGCTTTTGGATATCAACCTTTTGTTGTAGCGTATCCTTACGAAGTATACAAAGCTACAGACCACTGTGTAGATGATGTAAATTCAAAACTTTACAATAAAATAGTAGATAGTACAAAAGTAAAAATTGACTACAAAAGCAAAGAGCATATGAAGTTTCCAAAAGACTATTATAAGTATGGCATTGTGGTAAATCATAATCATATAGATGAAAAGGGAGCTGTGAAGGGTGCCGGGTCATGTATATTTATACACATTAAAAAAGTGCCTACTGCTGGGTGTACCGTGATGACTGAAGGAGAGATGAAGGAGATCATCAAGTGGTTAGATATTGACAGTAAGCCTTTGTTGGTACAGGGAACTGAAGGAGTGATCGATACTTTAATGAAGCAGATAAAACCATAAAACTTAATAAAATTACGAAAGAAACTTGACATGAAGTGACTAAAGTTGTATAATAACTTATATTTAAATTATTTTTAGGAGTTGTTTTATGAGCATATTAGAAAAATTAACCAATCAAATGCAAGGCACCATCGAGTCGGGTGTATCTCTTGCTTTACATAATAAAAACCAGGAAGTTGACCCTATACATCTTATTTGGGCACTATTAACCAACAGCGGTTCCATTTTACATCAGGCGCTTAACAAGATGAATGCAGATAAAGCTGCCATTGAGCTAGAAGCGAAGAGTATAGCAAACAAGCTTCCGGCTGTTTCATCTGTTACAAAAGAAAATATTAAGCTCTCACAAAACTTAGTACGTTCACTGCAAAATGCAGAAGGTGTTATGGCTGCCAACGGTGACCAGTACCTTGCTGTGGATGCCTGGCTTATGGCAAATGCAGGGGAGAGCTTCATATCTGAGACACTCGGTAAATACGTTGACATGAATGAATATAAGAAGACTCTGGAGAGTATTCGCGGAGGTAAGCAGATAGACTCTCAAAGTGGAGATGAGACACTTGAAGCACTGGCACAGTACGGTATAGACTTGAACCAAAAAGCCTTGGATGGGGAGCTTGATCCAGTCATCGGTAGAGATGAAGAAGTACAACGTATGATGCAGATCCTTATCCGTAAGACAAAGAATAATCCTATCCTTATAGGGGAGCCTGGAACAGGTAAAACTGCCATCGTAGAAGGGCTTGCACAGCGTATCGTAAACAAAGAAGTACCACTAAGCCTACAAAACATGCGTGTTATCTCATTAGACATGAGCCGGCTCATAGCAGGTGCGAAGTATAGAGGCGAGTTTGAAGACAGGCTCAAAGCAGTTATTGATGAGGTTAAAGAGTCTGCCAATGTTATCCTTTTCATTGATGAAATTCACACTATAGTAGGTGCAGGCGCGAGCGAGGGTAGTATGGATGCCGCAAATATCCTTAAGCCGGCTCTTGCACGTGGTGAGCTCCATACCATTGGTGCTACAACACTTAAAGAGTACAGAAAGTACTTCGAGAAAGATACTGCACTTCAGAGACGTTTCCAGCCGGTGAAAGTGGATGAACCAAGTATCAATGAAGCATTGCAGATACTCAGAGGTATCAAGAGCAGACTTGAAACACACCATAATGTCATCATTACCGATGCAGCTCTAGTGGCTTCAGCGAAGTTATCTGATAGATATATTACCGATAGATTTTTACCAGATAAGGCTATTGACCTTATAGATGAAGCAGCGGCAGAGCTTAAAATGCAGATAGAGTCTGAGCCTACAGATCTTTCAAAAGCAAAACGTGAGATATCTACGCTTCAAGTTGAAAAAGAAGCCTTAAAGATGGAGGAGAGTGATAAAAACAGTGCTCGTCTCGAAGAGATAGAAAAAGAGTTGGCTGACCTTGAAGAGAAGCGTATGTCATTACAAAGCCAGTTTGATAATGAAAAAGAGGTCTTTAATCAAATAGCAGAGGTTAAATCTGCGATAGGATCACTGAAAAACAAAGCAGAGCAGGTCAAGCGTGAAGGTGACTTCAACAAAGCAGCTGAGATAGAATATGGTCAGATCCCTGCTGAGGAAACTAAGCTTCAAGATTTAGAAGATAAATGGACTCAGATGATGTCTGAGGGAACACTGCTTAAAAACTCTGTCGATGAAGAGATGATCGCCAGCATTGTAAGTCGCTGGACGGGCATCTCTGTAAGCAAGATGCTTCAAGGTGAAAAAGAGAAGATACTTGCCATTGAAAGCATTCTTAAAGAAGAAGTAGTTGGGCAGGAAGAGGCGCTAAAAGCTGTGGCAAGAGCCATCAAGCGTAATAAAGCAGGACTTAGTGACTTGAATAGGCCTATAGGAAGCTTTATGTTCCTTGGACCGACAGGTGTAGGTAAAACACAAGTAGCCAAAACACTTGCGAAGTTTCTTTTTGATTCAGAGAAAGCACTTATCCGTATAGATATGAGTGAATATATGGAGAAACATGCAGCCAGCCGTTTAGTTGGTGCACCTCCGGGTTATGTAGGGTATGAAGAGGGTGGACAACTCACTGAAGCAGTAAGAAGAAAACCGTACTCTGTTGTGCTATTTGATGAGATAGAAAAAGCACACCCAGATGTGTTTAACACACTCTTACAGGTACTTGACGATGGTCGTTTGACAGATAACAAAGGTGTCACGGTGGATTTTAAAAATACCATCATCATCATGACATCAAACATTGCGTCAGACAAGATCATGACGATTACAGATACGGAAGAGAGAAGAACAGCGGTAAATGAAGAGCTCAAACGAAACTTTAAACCGGAGTTCCTCAACCGTTTGGATGATATGGTCATCTTTAACCCGCTTGATCTGGAGGCTATTACAAGCATCGTGGATATCTTGTTTAAGGATATCCAAGCGAAACTTGCAGAACGTGATATCACCATTACGTTAAGCCCTAATGCTAAGGCATATATTGCTGAAGCTGGGTTTGACCCTGTTTATGGTGCTCGTCCACTCAAAAGAGCCTTGTATGAGGTTGTTGAAGACAGGTTGGCAGAGTTGATACTAGAAGATAAAGTGGTTGAAGGCTCTTCTGTTGAGTTTGATGTGGTTAATGGAGAGATAGAGGTTAAGGTTAGCTAACAAACTCTATATGCGTCATCCTCTCCTCGTTACCACGGTGTCCGTGGTAACGCCTACATCAATTTAATCTGCAATACCATATCATTACAAAGTTACGAACTATAACATTCATAATATCTTGTATTGAAGTATGGATTCCCACGGACACCGTGGGAACCAGAAGTGAGTCCATGAAGAAATCCAAATTTGACATTTTTTTGACATTTATATTGTATTGTTTTCCAATAGAATACTACCCATGGAGACAAATAATGGAACCAAATAAAATAGATACCGCTATACAGGCAATAATAAATAATAAAACTATCAGTAAAATAACTCTAAAAAGCATAATTGATGAACTGGATAATACTACAGAAGATACTAAATACCATTCAAGTATTAGGATCATAGATAAAACAGCTGTGTATAACTATCTAATAGATGCTAAAAAAAATAATACTCTCTTAAAAGCTCTTAAAGAGATTTGTAACTGGAAGCATCAACTGGAAGTATGTTGAATGAGTAAATCTAAAGTGTAGGGGTATCCATAGCTTAGGGAAACTAGTTGAAACTACTCAAAGTCCGGAGGGCTTATTCCATAAGCTTGCAGCTTCTTTGATTCACGACTAAATGCGCTATTACTTACCCATACAGCAGTAAATACTTTAAATCCATCTTTCTCAATGATAAATAGACTTAGTAAACTTTTGCCATTATTCATAGTTTGCTTAATATGCATTTGGGGGAATTCATCTAGTAAATGGCCCGCACTCACATACCAATGAAAGTCCGGCTTAAGATCCATTTCAAGTACTCTTCTGTTCCCAAGAACATCCATCTCCACATAAGCAGGATAGGTTTTTTTATAATATTTGTTTTTCATTCTTTTTTTATGTTCTAAAGCAGATAACCATTTGGAAAATACTTCTTTGCGCTTAGTATCTATAGATGAATCTACTTGAGAAGGTTGAATAAAAGACAGAGTTGACTCTTGCTTATCTCTACTACATCTACTCACTGAAAACAGTAGTACAGTTATGGCTACTATCGCACCCACTATTTTTATATTCATGACTTTGTCCTTAAATAATTTGCTAAGTACTATTATATCCAAGTGTGATAAATAGAAATAATATGTAGAAAATGAAAAATGCTCAAGAGAGTGGATATTAATCTTAGGTACCAACGCTTAAAAGGAGGAGGTATGTGTTGAGGGTAGTCAACACAAAATGACT
>NATJ01000092.1 GCA_002085305.1 Epsilonproteobacteria bacterium 4484_65
CTTTCAAATTACAGGTCTTTATGAAAATATGCTTTTGCAAATGATCAAAGCAGGGGAAGCAGGTGGACAACTTGATGCTATGTTGGATAAAGTAACGAATTATTATGATATGGAATTTCAGGATTTGATCGATAACCTTTCAGCCTATATAGAACCTATTATGATGTTCTTTATTGCAATACTTGTATTACTTATGGCTCTTGGTATCTTTATGCCAATGTGGGATCTTGGTAAAGCAGTGAAAAATGGTTAATACTTAGACTAGGGATGAATAATCCCTGTCTAAGTAAAATTTGTATTTCTTAAAGCCTATGGTGTTTAATGGCTTTTTCTAGATCTTCCTGGGTATCTATACCAAAACTTTCTGTTTCTACCTCTATCATGGCTACTCTGTACCCATAATAAAGCGCTCTGAGTTGTTCTAGTTTTTCTATATCTTCCAGAGGTGCAGGATTGAGTGTACAAAACTTTCGTAATGATCTTACAGTAAAACCATAAATGCCCAAGTGTCCCTTGTAACTGTCAAAATGATGGTCTCTGGGATAGGGTACTTTAGCTCTGGAGAAATAGAGTGCTATATCATCACTGTCTGTCACAACCTTAACAATGTTTGGATCATCTGCTTCAGGATTGGAAATGGTTTTATAACATGAGTTCATCATGATGCTTCCATCTGTTTGGTTTTTCTTTGTTAAATTATAAATCCCCTGAACTACATCTGTCTCTATAAACGGTTCATCGCCCTGTACATTGATAATGATCTCATCATCACTTAAACCTAATTTTTGTACCGCTTCATAGATGCGATCTGTTCCACTTTGGTGATCTTGGGAAGTCATTACTGCCTGAATACCATGTGACGCAGCAATATCTATTACATCTTGCGAATCGGTTGCAATGACCACAGAGTCTATATCATCTACAGCCATGGCAGTTCTGACAACCATAGGAATACCTCCTATATCTGCTAAAACTTTATTTGGAAAGCGACTTGAACCTATGCGTGCAGGAATAATAATCATGAAAACCCTTTATTTGTGAATACTTTATAGTATGAATTTTACACTGTATATGCTAAAATAGCAAGCAAATAAGGATAACAATGAACAAAGCACTTTTACTTCTCAATATGGGTGGACCAAATAACATAGAAGAGGTAGAACTCTTTTTACGTAATATGTTTGCTGATAAAAATATATTGACGATGAATTCTTATATGCGTAAGTTTATTGCAACTATTATCATTGCCAAACGTCTTGAAGATGTGAAAGAGAATTATCAGTTACTGGGTGGTAAATCACCACTTCCCGCACTTACAGAAGAACTTATTATAAAATTAAAAACCTATTTAGATATACCTATCTATCCGGTAATGCGTTATGTTCCTCCTTTTGCTGATGAGGCATTAGAAAAGTGCAAAGAAGAGGGTATAGAAGAACTGGTACTGTTTCCGATGTATCCTCAATACTCAACTACCACAACACTTTCCTCTTTAGAAGATATTGAACAGAGATGTGAAGCTTTAGAGTATAGTCCTAAAATTACTTTGATCGATCCCTATTATGACGATTATGATTATATAGCAGCAAGCTGTGAGAAGATCATAGAGGCTGCAGAGGGTAAAGATACAAGAGAGTATGATCTGCTACTCTCAGCACATGGTTTGCCGATGAGTATCATCAAAGCGGGAGACCCATATCAAAATCAAGTGGAGGCCAATGCTTCTGCGATCAAGATCTATCTTAAAGAACGTGGAATTGAATTTCATGAGATAAAACTTGTATATCAGTCTAAAGTAGGTTCTTCAGCCTGGCTTGAACCTAATCTTGTAGATGTATTGAGAAACCCTACACATAGAAAAGTACTTATATATCCGCTTGCATTTACACTTGATAATTCTGAGACAGTATTTGAATTGGATATTGAACATAGAGAGATAGCGGATAAGATCAAGTATGAAGATTATATCGTTGCATCGTGTATGAATGATAGTGACAAATTCGTACAACTGATCGTAGATAGAGTCAATGCTAGCACAATATAGTAAGCAGAACATATTTCTGTTTTGGGCTGCATTGGTCGGGTCTTATATCTTAGCGATTCTTCCACAAGATATTGCTCCTGAAATTGGGAACCTTTCGGATAAAACACTACATTTTATTGCCTTTACTGTTTTATCACTATTGTTAAATCTCTCTTATCGAATGGCATGGTGGAAAAGTATAGTCTACCTTATCTTTTATGCATGTTTTATTGAGTTTTCCCAATATTTTACTCCGAATCGGTGTGCAGAGTTTTTGGATGTTGTAGCAGATACAATTGGCATAGGAATAGGGCTTTTATTCTATTGGGGGTATAAAAAACTGGAGGTGATCTGTGAAAACAGTTGAGAGATCATATGTATCACAGACTGAAGTCAACCGCTCAAAATTCATTACATATCTTGTACCTATATCAGAATTTGATGGTTTACAGAAAAAACTTAAAACAAAAAATCCCAAAGCGAACCATGTTGTCTATGCCTTACGTTACCTGAATGAATATGATCAGATAGTTGAAAACAGTTCAGATGATGGTGAACCTAAAGGCTGTGCAGGTGTTCCTGCTTTGAATGTACTACGTGGCGAAGCGTTGATCAACTGTGCTGTGCTTATAGTGCGTTATTTTGGTGGTATAAAGCTTGGTACTGGAGGTATGGCAAGAGCCTATGCCTTGGCTGTGAAAAATGTAGTAAAAGAGAGTACACTTGTACTCTATGAAAAAGAAATAGTCTATATATTCTCCTGCAACTATAATGAAGTAGACAAAACACTCTATAAGCTCAAACAGTTAAATCTTACGAAATATGAACGTGACTTTGGAGTAGATAAAGTAGTATGGAAGTTAATAGGTAGTGAAAAGAAAATAGAGAAATTTAAGAATGTGTAGGGTGTTGTGCCCTCACAACACCGTTTTAAATATGCCATACTCTATTTTTAAGTTTTAAATTTATTGGTGTTGTCAGGAGACAACACCCTACATATTACAGTGCTTCTTCATCCTCTTCATCTGTTCTGATACGGATGGTTTTGGAAATATCAGATACAAAGATCTTACCATCACCGATCTTACCTGTTTTTGCTGCTTGAGTGATAGCTTCTATGGCTTTATTGACATACTCATCGTCACTTACAACTATCTCAATTTTTACTTTAGGAATGAACTCTACGACATACTCAGCTCCTCTATACAGCTCTGAGTGTCCTTGTTGTCTTCCATACCCTTTGACTTCTGAGATAGTCATCCCTTCGATACCTGCTTCTACCAATGCCTCTTTTACATCATCTAATTTGAACGGTTTAATAATTGCTTCTATTTTTTTCATCTTTGTTTCCTTATATCAGTATTTTATATACTACGTTTAAATTCAGGGTATGCCTCTATACCACATTCTGTGGCATCGATTCCCTCTAGTTGTTCATCATCTTCTGCACGAAGTACAAAAATCTTGTTAATAGTGTATATTGTGATCCAGGCAAGAGGGAAGACAATAATTCCTACTAAAAGTATACCTTTTAATTGTGACCAAATGCTTACATCGGCTACAAAAATACCCACTGCTAGTGTTCCCCAGATCCCATTTACCAGGTGAACAGAAAGGGCACCTACAGGGTCATCCATTTTTAATCTATCAAATATCGGTACAAAAAGAACAACCAATGCCCCACCAATTGCACCAATTAAAATAGGTGTATGAATATCGTACTGGTCTGGTCCCGCTGTTACTGCTACAAGTCCACCCAGTGCACCATTGAGTATCATGGTAATATCGAATTTTTTATATCTAAAATAAGTGAGTAACCATCCTACAATGGCACCTGAAAGTCCGGCCGTATTGGTATTCATAATTGTTAAAGCAACAGCATCTGCATTTTCTTTACTTGAAATGGCTCCTACCGAACCACCATTAAATCCAAACCAACCTATCCAGAGTAGTAACGCACCTAATGTGACCAAAGGAATGTTAGATGCAGGGATAACACGAACTTTACCATTTTTAAATCTACCACGTCTAGGTCCCATGATGAGAATAGCTGCAAGCAGTGCCCAACCCCCGGTAGAGTGGATGACGGTTGAACCTGCAAGATCAGAAAGAGATGAGATATCTAAAGCAGTACCAGATAAAAAGTTTGCTCCCCATGTAAGGTTAACAATAGTCGGATAGATAAATGCACCAACAATAATAGTGAATATCGCCAAAGGCAAGATACGAGAACGTTCACTTACCCCACCACTCATAATGTTGACTACTTTCCCTACAAATGCCATTTGGAACATAAAGAATGCATATTTGCTTATGCCGTCTTGGTGATCCCAGCTTCCAAAAGCATACTCATAGCCTATGAGTAGGAAAGACATTGAAGCTACAGCGTAGATCATGACATTGACCGTCAGTACAGAGGTAACATTTTTAGTTCGTACCAATCCAGCTTCGAGCATAGCAAAACCTGGAACCATAAAGATGATGAGGGTCATGGCAAAGATAGCAAAGAAAGTATCTATCACGTAATTCATTTCCATATTTCACTCCTAATATTTTGAATGTATTAGTGTATCTGTTATTAGGAAGGATTGAAAGGGATTCTTGCTGTAAAATTAAGCAAAAATAATTTATTTTTAAGAAAATATAGAGAAATGTTGATTAAAATTTAATCAGTTAAGTCTTGCACCAAGGAAAACCTTGGGCAAAGGAGATTATAATGCATCCTCGTCAGTTTCATCTGTTCTGATACGCAGTACTGAATCAATAGTACTCACAAAGATCTTACCATCACCGATCTTTCCTGTTTTAGCAGCTTCGTTAATAGCTTTTACTGCGATATCTGCATACTCATCTGTACTAACAACGATTTCGAGCTTAACTTTAGGTATGAATTCTACCACATACTCAGCTCCTCTGTAAAGCTCTGAGTGTCCCTGTTGTCTTCCATATCCTTTTACTTCAGATACAGTCATACCTTCGATACCAGCTTCTACAAGCGCATCTTTTACATCTTCCAATTTAAATGGCTTGATAATTGCTTCAATTTTTTTCATATTTATTTCCTTAATATTATGGATAGGTACCCACAAGGGGCACCACTACAATAGTGTTTGTAGGGGAAATCCCTTGTGGTTGTCCTAAAGGTTGAAACCTTTTTCACCGTGAGTTGCTTCATCTAAACCTTTAAATTCAGTCTCTTCATCTACTCTTCCTCCGCCTGTAAGGGCAGCAGCGATAAAGTATACGATAGCTGTTACGATAGCACTGTAAACGATCGTTAAGAGAATCGCTTTGATTTGAGAAACAAGTTGTGCACCCATGCTGTAATCATCTGCCATAAGATATGGAGCGATGAAGATAGCAGTAGCAAT
>NATJ01000093.1 GCA_002085305.1 Epsilonproteobacteria bacterium 4484_65
GGGTATATTAACTCATTGGGTGAATTGGTAAATACGTATTATGATTATTATATTGCAATCGCTCAACTTGATTTTGCGGTAGGGAGATAAGAATATAATAGATTCTAAATTCGTATCAACTTCAACGGATTGATATGTTTAGAGTTTTTAGTAGCCTGGAACATAAGTTTACTTGATACTTTTCCAACTACATACCCCTTTTTTATCTTGCGACCTGCTTTGATGTTAGGTGCGATCTTGGAAAGACCTGCATACACAGTGTGTATCTTGCCGCTGTGTGCAACAACAACCACTTTACCCAGCATACTGCTTTTCCCTGCAAATACCACCTTGCCATTAAGTACATTTTGCACTTTTGCATTGGATGAAGGTGCTTTTAGTGTGATGGACTCATTAAATATCTTTATTTTATAGATAGGATCTATGTAGGTACCAAACTTCTTCACGAGTCGTGCACCATGGATAGGTGACATCGTTTTCCCGCCTTTGTATGCATAGACTTTTGATTTCTTGTACGAAGAGTTTATTTTTCTTACTTTTTCACTCTGTTTAGTTGCTTTCTTTTGTACTTTTTCTACTTCTTTTTCTGCTTCTTTTGCTGCCAGTCTAGCTGCTTTTTTGGCTTTTTTGGTTTTAGCTAATTGAATAGCTTTTTTGGCTTTTTTGGCTTTTGCCCGTGCTAAAGCTTTCTCTTTACGAATACGTCTTTTCCGTTCTTTTTCAAGACGCATTGCCTCTTTTCTTGCAGCTGCACGTTTACGTGCTTCTTCCACTTCTTGGGTATGTAAGATATTTAATTTAGCCAAAGTAGAACGAAGTGAATTTTGCTTATCTTCAATTTTTGTCAACTTGGCGTTATACTTCTCTTCATCTCCGGAGAGTTTTTTTAACAATTTCTTTTTAGCCAATTTCTTAGCTGCAAAATCCTCGCGTTTTTTAATGATCCGTTTGATCTCTTTTTGGGTTTTATCACGTAAGTGGAGTTTCTCTTTTTTACGTTTTTTAAGTGTACCGATTTCAGATTTCAGTGATGCTAACACCTTGGCATTATGTTTTTTATATGCTTTATATACCTCTTGTGAGATAATAGATGTTCGTGTAGGCTCATGCGCCTGCTCCATCGCAAAGATCACAGAGAACTGTTCAGATAACAGAGTGATGAACGCTTTACGCTTTTGTTCAAGTTCTTGACTTGTTTTCGTGAAATCCTTTTTCGATCTGCTCAATTCTACTTTAAGTGCTTCATACTCTTTTTGGGTTTTATCCTGATCTTTACCAAGTTCATCTATCTTTTTTTCAAGATACACTATATCTTTTTCTGCAGATTGAATATCTTTTGCTATCTTTCCAAGCTTTCTGTTCGCCTGTTTTTTTGCAGAAGTTGTGGCAGAGAGATCTTTTTTAGAATTTTTGATCTTTGTTGTAGTGGATGCACCCTGAAGTAAACCAATCACTACAAAACAGTACAAGATGAGGGATTTCACTCCTGAACTCCCTTACTTGTAAAGACTACGCTATATACTGCAATAATGACCAGCAACAGTGCTGAACCTAAAAGAATAGCCATATCAGTAAGTCTAAAAAGTTCTTCTTGATTTTGCACCATAATATCAATACCACTATTGGCTGCCCATTGAAATTTTACATAGAGGAAAATAGCAGAGGTTAAAATAGTTGCAATAAAAGCATCTATGGTAGCCACTTTGAAAAGTACACCGGATCTCAGCATTAAGGGAGCACCAAATATCTCCATGACCTGCATACGCTGTTTATGTGCATATTTCCATATCTCCATCTGTTTAATGATAAGGAAAAGACTCACCACACCCATAAAGACAATAAACAATTTCAAAGTAAACTTGATAAAAGAGAAAAGCCTGTACGCTGAACTGTAACTACTACCAAACGTTTCTACTTTTTTAATATTTGTATCCGCTTCAAGGTCCATTTTGATCTTTTCTAAACCAGAGGTATGCAAGTAGGAATCCAACCCCACGTTGTAAAAGTAAGGTAATGCTGCAAGTATCTCCTTACTGCTGCTTTTACTTACTCCTTTTGCTATCTCCGAGACAATATTCTCTCTTTTTATCTTTTCACTTGTACTGATATGTTTATTGAGTGCTTTTAATGCAGAGAGCTCCATAGGTTTTTTGGTAACAACCAGCATGGAGTACCCCTCTTTAAGACCTTTTTCATAAGAGTCTGTAGTTCTGTCAAATACAAGATAAAATTCTATCCCTAAGAGTATCGCCATAAGCGGGAAGATGAACATAAGATGGTTTTTAATGAACTTCATATACACCCTTGCTTTCTATGATAAGATGCCTATACGGTAAAGAGAAGATCGTTGGAATTTTGTGTGTTACGACCAGTACCGTAGTTTCGAGTTGTTGACATGCATTTTCCATCAGATCCCAGATGACGTTTGAAGAGTAGTCATCAAGGTTACCTGTAGGCTCATCTGCGAGTATTACTACCGGATTTTTGGCCAATGCTCTTGCCACACCTACACGCTGTTGTTCTCCACCACTCAACTCAAGTGGATATTTATCAGCATGTTCTGCAAGTTTTACATGTTTAAGAAGCCTGTGTGCCTGTGTATTTTGTACATCCACAGAGTAACCTGCTATCATCAGAGGCAAAACAACATTTTTGGCTACAGTCCATTCATTGACAAGTTTATAGTCTTGAAAGATGATACCCATATGCGTTCTTAACTCTTGAAGCTTGCTTTGACGTGCAGTTGCCAGATCAAGTCCACCTACGACAAGGTTTCCTTCACTTGGTTTAAGCTGCCCGTAGAGTGCTTTTAACAGTGTTGACTTCCCAGAACCACTAGGTCCGGTGATAAAAACAAACTCCCCTTTTTTAATGCTGAAACTCGCATCTTTGATGATCTCTTTGGCACCATTGTCATACGCAAGTGTGAGATGTGAAGCGCTGATTACATTAGACATTGTTGATGAGCTCCATTATTTTTTTGTGTGCTTCATAGTTGACCGTTGTCTTCACTGGCGGTGAGACAAAGTATCTACAGCTATTTTCTTCTATTAAAACATATTTGTGTTCAGGTCTGTCAAAACTTCCAAATGCACATTTAACAAGGAGTTTCTCTTCCCCTATTTTATACATACGTTCAAAGTGAACAAAGTACCCGTCAAAGACCATCGCTTTTTTAGGTAACTCCTCTTCCAAACCTTTTCTATATTTTACAATATTAAAATTAAAGTCTACACTCAAAATCTTAGGTTCTGAATCTTGAGTACATTTTACATAAACATCATAGATATCTTTCTCTTGCCTTTTCCATCTTGCTTCATATTTACTGGTCACTTCCAGTGCTTCATTTTTACGTATTTCCACTTCCACTTTGGGTACAGAGAAAAAAGTCTCTAAAGCATACCAGAAGTATTTGTCACTGTCTGTACGAAGCTCTAAACGGCCACCAACCCGCAGTACTCTCATGGACTCCAAAACAAAGCTTGTACTGATGACTCTTCTTTGTGGTTTTTTATCCCATGGTACAGGAAAATGTACAAAGATCTGTTCACAACTATTTGAAGGTAACATCTCCAAAAAGAGTCTTGCATCATAGTTGACCACCCAGATATTATCAAGCTCTTGCAGTTCTATCTGTTTGAGTACCTGTTGTGCTGAAGGTGTATGGATCTCAATACCTATAAAAAGTGTATCAGGGTTCTTTTTTGCCTGATGAAGCAAATGTCGCCCGGAACCAAAACCTACCTCAACAGAAATTTTCACTTTAGGATAAGTGATATTTTCAAAATCTTCTATCTTTTTAAAATACTCCGAAGAGAGTGCCGGTTTGGTATTGGACATAGCGATATTTGAACTTTGTATCTCCAGGTCTAACTCTTTTGAAACCTTATCCAACGCCTCTTTTAAGAGATTGACTTTTAGAGGCCTTGTTACTTTATCATACTTGAGAAGTGTTGCTTTTTCATCTGGTTTGAGCTGAAGTAAAAACTCTTCTCCCCCATGTTCAACACCCAAGAGTTCATCATCTCCTTTAAGTGCCTTTGCACGAAAGGTGATGATCTGACTCTTAGAGAGTTTTTCTTCCAGTAACGAGGTATCAAAGGGTGTAACTTTTAAATGTGGCATAATCTCTTCTTAGTCTGTTTTTATTTATTTGAATTTAGATTTACAATGATATCTGTGTAGCTTGACTTGCTTTTGCTCTGATATTATCATAACTTTTAGCAATGATCCGATAGGCATAGGTATTGCCATTTCGAACAAAGGTATCAATATATTCAGCCATCAATTGACCTTCTACCTGTGATACATATTTCCATCTACCATTATTCACCGATCTTTCGATGATATAGGCATTTACTCTCTGGCTTGGATGTGGTCTCCATAAAAGTTTGACCACACCAGGTGCCTCTTTATACGCTTTTACAAAAGAAACAGGGGTAAAAGTCGGACGTGTTTTCACACGAAAGACAGTACTGCGTTTAGACTCTTTACCCAAGGCAAATGTTGTAAAGGTATAGAGGTATTTTGTATTTGGTTTTACATGGGTATCTACAAAATGTGTTGCGTAGCGATTACCTATTGAACCAATACGTTTAAACTCTTGATCTTCTTGATTTGAAGGAACTTTTCTATAAATATTGATTCCATGTATACGTCTGTCTTGTATCTTTTCCCACTCAAAACCTACAGAGCTCATCATTGGGAGTGCCCTTACTTGTGTAATGCTCTTTAGCGTCGGATCTGTATCATAGATCATCAACCCTTTAATACCTCCACAGCCGTTAAAGGTTATTAAAGCGAGTACCGAGAGTAAGAGGATTGATTTTTTCATCGATTTCACCTTGATTAAAATATTTTGACATATATGTTTTCATATCATCAAAAAGCGGGGCTACAAACTCCATCTTTTCACCGGTAGTTGGGTGGATTAAATATAGTAGATATGCATGTAGATAAACTCGTGGTATTTTATCTCTTTTGGTCTTAAATCCATATAAATCATCACCTAAAATATGCCGTCCCAAAGTATTGAGATGTACACGGATCTGGTGGGTTCTTCCTGTAAAAAGTTTTGCGGCTATAAGTTCTACATCATACGGGGAAGTTAAGAGTTTCACAAAAGCTGTTTTAGCATTTCTCCCGTCTTGTACCACATCCATTTTTAGTCTGTTATTTGGATTCCTGCCTATAGGCTTATCTATTACAATATCATCTTTTAGGGGACAGTCGATCAATGCCAGGTAGTAACGACCCATACTTTTGTCCTGAAGTTGTTCACTAAGCTTCTCATGAGTCTTGTTATCTTTAGCTACAACAAGTGC
>NATJ01000094.1 GCA_002085305.1 Epsilonproteobacteria bacterium 4484_65
CGATTAATATGGTATCGTATAAGCGATACCCTCCATCAAATCACACGTAGTGTGCCTTTGTCGTGGCGAATGCCCTTGAAAGCGGAGTGATTCGAGAGTCACGACGCTTTTTTTGCTTCGTTTTTTTCTAAAAAAAATGACGAGAGAAACAACGCCTCGATGGGGAAATGGGGAAATATCAGTAAAACATAATCAAATAAGAGAGAGGTTAAGAAAACTATTTCTGCGTAATAATAGAAATATTCTCAAACCCTTTGGTTTTAAGTATATCTATAATATCTACAAAATATTGAAACTCAGAACTTTTATCCATACGTAATGAAATAAGATCTTTTTTCGGATCAAGCTTCATGAGCCTCTCTCTGATGAGGTCAAGACTCAATACCTCTTTCCCATAAGAGTAAACCCCCTCTTTGTTTACAGCGATCTGTATACTCTTCTTATCTTCATTCTTTTTAGAACTGGCAGAAGGCAAATCAACCTTAATGGTTTGATTGGTTACAAAGGTAGCCGTAGCAAGTACGATGACCAGCAGTACCAATACAATATCGATGAATGGTACAACATTCATCTGATCAAAACGTTCTCTTCTCATTTAACGGTTCCTTTTTGGGCAAAGCCCAACAAAGGACTCTTCAGCAGAGGTTCATGATCTCACCGGGGTTGATGGTATCTTGCTGGTCACCGATGATGTAAAAGGTAATGATAATAGCAAGTACTGTACCAAGTAGCCCAATATAAGGAGCGTTAGAACCAATAGATGCGATGGTAGGCAAACGTTTTGAAATATCAAGTTCCAAAGCTGTTTTATTGCTGTAGTCTGTCACTTTAATACCACGATAGAAGAGTATTCTCTCTATGGCAAATGCAAAGGTGATGAAACTCAAGAAGATCAGTAAACCTATCACTCCATAATCTACGATATCTTTTATCTGTTCTATTGGCACTTTTTTGTCCTTGTTTTTTGTTGTGCATTATATTCTAAGTATGTTAAAAGAACGTTAATGAATAGAATACAGAATAAAAAGCGAAATAAGCCACTTTTAGATAAATATTATGTTAACCAAAAAACTTTAAAAATCATAAATATCCATTTAAAGACCTCTAACAGCGATTTTGAGCGACTTTTAAGCATTTTTATCAGCACCATTAGATAAAATCATGTAACTTTGATTTAAAGGAAGAGAATGTCTGATTTGTTTGAAGAACAAAATGTAGAAGAAGTATTGATAGAAGACAGTATTAAGGCTAGTTACCTTGATTACTCAATGTCAGTAATCATCGGTAGAGCACTACCGGATGCACGTGATGGTCTTAAACCAGTACACAGAAGAATCCTCTATGCGATGGAAGATTTGCATCTTTCACATAGAAGTCCATACAAAAAGTCTGCACGTATCGTCGGAGATGTGATCGGTAAGTATCACCCACATGGTGATAACTCTGTATATGATGCACTCGTACGTATGGCACAAGACTTCTCTATGCAGGCACCGCTTGTAGATGGTCAAGGTAACTTCGGTTCAGTCGATGGCGATAACGCAGCGGCTATGAGATATACCGAAGCACGTATGACGAAGATAGCCGAAGAACTTTTGAATGATCTAGATAAAGATACAGTAGATTTCGTACCAAACTACGATGACTCCATGTCTGAGCCTGATGTACTTCCTGCACGTGTACCAAACTTGTTACTCAACGGTTCAAGTGGTATCGCAGTTGGTATGGCAACGAATATTCCTCCGCATAGACTCGATGAGCTTATAGAAGCGCTTATACTTCGTATAGACAGTCCAGAGTCAACAATTGAAGATATGATGAAAATCGTTCATGGACCTGATTTCCCAACAGGTGGTATCATCTTTGGTCGTAAGGGTATTACAGATGCTTACACAACAGGACGCGGGCGTATCAAAGTACGTGCCAAAACGCATATTGAGCAAAAAGGGTCTAGAGAAGTTATCGTAATCGATGAACTTCCTTTCCAGGTGAACAAGTCAAGACTCATAGAGAATATTGCACAACTTGTACGTGACAAGCATATAGAAGGCATCTCTGAACTGCGTGATGAATCAGATAGAGAAGGTATCCGTGTGGTCTTTGAGCTTAAACGTGATGCGATGAGTGAGATCGTACTCAACAACCTCTTTAAGAGTACGCAGATGCAAGTGACCTTTGGTATTATCATGCTTGCTATTGCAAACAAAGAACCAAAAGTCTTTAAGCTTCTTGAACTTTTTGACCTTTTCTTGAACCATAGAAAAACAGTAGTGATCAGAAGAACGATCTTTGATCTTGAAAAAGCAAGAGCAAGAGCACACATTTTAGAAGGTCTTAAGATCGCTATCGATAATATCGATGAAGTGATCAAGATCATCCGTGCTTCTAAAGATGATACGGAAGCTAGAGAAGGCTTAATATCTCGCTTCAAACTTTCAGAGATTCAGGCAAAAGCTATCTTAGAGATGAGACTAGGGCGTCTTACCGGTCTTCAGATAGAAAAGATAGAAAGTGAATTGGCTGAACTTCTAGCACTCATTGCAGAGCTTGAAGCAATACTCAAAAGTGAAGACAAGATCAATGAGATCATCCGTGAAGAACTTGTAGAGATCGGTGATAAATATACAACACCTCGTCGTACAGAGATCGTAGATGATTATGATGATATAGATATCGAAGACCTCATTCCAAATGAGCCTATGGTTGTAACTATTACGCATAGAGGGTACATCAAACGTGTACCGGTGAAACAATATGAAAAACAACATCGTGGCGGTAAAGGTAAAACGGCAGTGACCACTTATGATGATGACTTCATAGAGAGCTTCTTTACGTCAAATACACATGATACTCTCATGTTTGTAACAGATCGAGGACAACTCTACTGGTTGAAAGTGTATCGTATCCCTGAAGGTTCTCGTATTGCTAAAGGTAAGGCAGTAGTAAATCTCATTAATCTTCAGAAAGATGAGAAGATCATGGCTATCATCCCTACGACAGACTTCAATGATGATAAAGGGCTTGTATTTTTTACAAAAAATGGTATCGTCAAACGTACAAATCTTTCTGAGTATTCTAACATTAGAAGCAATGGTGTCAGAGCTATTAATCTTGATGAAGATGATACGCTTGTAGAAGCGAAAATTGTTCTTCCTGATACAAAATGGCTTTTTGTTGCAACCAAAAAAGGTCTATGTATCAGATTTAAAGTAGAAGATGCAAGAGAGATAGGTCGTGTGGCACGTGGTGTAACGGCTATCAAGTTTAAAATAGAAGGTGACTATGTATGTGGTGCGATTACTATACAAGATGAAGAAGACGAGATCTTGATGCTTTCTGAAAAAGGTCTTGGTAAACGTACAACAGCTTCTGAGTATCGTGAACAAAACCGTGCAGGTAAAGGGGTTATCTCTATGAAGCTTACACCTAAAACAGGTGATGTCGTTGGTGTTGTAGCAGTAGAAGAAGATAAAGATTTGATGTGTTTAACTTCAGTAGGTAAAATGATACGTGTTGATATGGAAACCATCCGTAAAGCAGGGAGAAATACTTCAGGTGTGAAAGTGGTTTCCGTAGAGAAAAAAGACATTGTTGTAAGTATGGCTAAATGTCAAAAAGAAGAGAAACCAGAAGATGAAGTTGAAAGTAATGAAAATAGTGAACCATCAACAAATAACGATAATACATTAGGATTAGAATAAGGTGAAGAAATATAACATAGCAGTAGTTGGTGCCTCCGGTGCCGTTGGTGAAGAACTTTTTAGAGTACTTGAAGACTTAAAATTTCCTATAGGGGAACTTCTACCGCTTGCAAGTGCAAACAGTGTAGGTGTTGAGATAGAGTGTCAAGGTAAAAGTTATAAGATAGAAGAGCTTACAGAAGAAGTCTTTAACGGTAGAAATATTGATATCGCTTTCTTCTCCGCAGGTGGAAGTATTTCTGCTCATTTTGCAAAGTATGCAGTGGAAGCAGGAGCAGTGGTCATTGACAACACATCTCACTTTAGAATGGATGAAAGAGTTCCTTTGGTCGTTCCGGAAGTAAACCCTGAAGACATTGAACTCTGGGAAGATACAGGGATCATAGCGAACCCTAATTGTTCTACGATTCAAATGGTGCAACTTCTTAAACCCCTTCATGACCTGTATGGTATCAAAAGAGTAGATGTGAGCACATATCAGGCAGTATCTGGAGCAGGGAAAGCTGGTATGGAAGAGCTTGTCAAACAGATGCAGGATTTCTTCGCATTTAAACTTGATGAGAGTGAAATAAAAGCATTTTCACATCAAATAGCCCTTAATGTCATTCCTCATATTGATGTCCCGCAAGAGAATGGGTATACCAAAGAAGAGATGAAAATGGTAAATGAAACCAATAAGATCATGCACTCTGATTTTGCAGTATCTGCTACTTGTGTGCGTGTGCCGGTACTTAGATCCCACTCTGAGTCTATTACTATTACATTTGAAAATGATGTAGATGTAAATGTAGATAAAGCAAGAGAAGTTTTAGGATCTTTTGAGAATGTTGTTGTGATGGATGATATGTCTAAAAATGAATATCCAATGCCGACAACAGCGACAGATACGGATGAAACGTATGTTGGACGGATCAGAAAAGATCTGTACGCAAATAACATTTTACATATTTGGGGTGTTGCAGATCAAGTAAGAGTAGGTGCAGCAACGAATTCAGTTCGTATTGCTCAAAAATGGATTAAATTAGAGGAAAATATATAAATGTTAGAAAAATTATTTGAAGGTGCCATTTGGCGAAGTAGATTTATTGTCTTATTGGCAGTTATTTTTGGTTTATTGGGTGCAATAGTACTATTTGTGGTAGCTTCAATGGATATTTGGGGTGTTGCTGTTTATACATTTAATACGATTATCACACATGCACATCCAGAGAATTTTCATGAAGATATTGTTGCGGGCATCATTGGAGCGGTAGACCTCTATCTTATCGCAGTTGTGATGTTCATCTTTTCATTTGGTATTTATGAACTTTTCATCTCAGATATAGATGAGGCAGGCGGTAAGAACGGTAGCCAAATACTTGCTATCCATTCGCTTGATCAACTCAAAGACAAGATCGCAAAAGTCATTGTTATGGTATTGGTCGTAAACTTTTTTCAGAGGGTTTTACATACAAACTTTTCAACACCCTTAGAGATGTTGTATTTTGCAGGTTCGATCACTGCTCTTTCTGTAGGGTTATATTTTTTAGGTAAGGTAGGTAAATAATGGGTAAAATATTTGTAGATGCATGTTTAGGCAAAGAGACACCATACACACCGGTATGGATGATGAGACAAGCAGGGCGTTATTTGCCGGAGTATATGGCTGTAAGGGCAGAGGCTGGTAATTTTCTTAACCTTTGTCATAACCCTCCAAAAGCAGCAGAAGTAACGATCCAACCACTTGACATCGTAGGTGTAGATGCGGCTATCTTATTCTCTGATATTCTTGTTATCCCGGATGAGATGGGTATGGACTTGAGTTTTGTAAAAGGTGAAGGACCAAAGTTCTCTGATCCTATAGAAACACAGGAAGATGTAGACAGACTCATCGGTGGAGATGAGGCAGCGAGCAAGCTTACGTATGTATATGAGACTATTGAACTTCTTAGAAAACAGCTTGATGACAGAGGTGATGATATAGCGCTCATCGGTTTCACCGGTGCACCATGGACACTTGCTACATACATGATAGAAGGTCAAGGAACGAAGACATATAATATTTGTAAAAAGATGATGTATTCTAACCCGGAACTTTT
>NATJ01000095.1 GCA_002085305.1 Epsilonproteobacteria bacterium 4484_65
TACATCAAGGACAGAGATATTGTTATTATGGCATCTAAAATCTTCCAGGTTTGGGCAGTATGCAGATCGCAAAACAATACTTCCATTCCCATCTTGATGATCAAATGTCAGATCGATGAAAAGCATACCTGTAATAGGATCAAGTGCAACCAATTTGGCACGCAAGCCCTCTTCTACCGCTTTATAGAAATTCAATTCTCCACTGGAGTTAGTCTCATGCTTATCTTCAAATACAGAGATATCAATATTAACCAACACCTGACCTAACATTTTATGTGTATTTTTATCGTATGAGAGTTCCATATGACTAACCCTACCAATGTCAAAGCCATCAAAACGTACAGGAGAGTCTATTCTTAAATTAGCGATAGAATCATCTGTAAGCAACATAAATTTTTTAATAGTTTTAGTTACAGAACCTATCGGTGTACTTTCAGCCAGGGTTTTACTTTTATAGAGAGGAAAAATATGATTATATGCAACATAACTATTCTTGTCTTCTCCTGATGAAGAAAAGACAATTCCTCCCTGTAACATAAAATTTAAAGGGGCAATATTGATATCAAGATTACCTTTAGCAAAATCAATATTCACCATATTCTTGATCCAAAACTTAGAATCATCATGTATATATGGTACATATTGTTTATTGATAAAGACAATAACATCTACACTTTTATTGTCCAGACCAAGATTAAGATATTCTACCTGTCCTACTTTTATGTTTTTATAGTAAATAGGCATACCTACTGATACATTCTCTGCATTCGCTGAAATAAGATGAAAGTATTCTCCTTCTATACTATCACGATAAGGCTGAGTAAGCCCAATAAATTTATCTTTAAATTTTTTTCCACCTGCTTTCGAATATATGTTTACATATGTTCCGGAAATCAGTGTATCTAATCCACTAACACCTGATAAACCCTGGTATTCATACGTACAACGACAGTAACACCGTCCGTCTCTTCATCTACATGAATTTTTGTTACTTTTCCTACAGGTACATTTCGAAACTTTACCAGACTCTGTCCGGCGACCAAACCTTCATTTTTGGGAAAAACAATTTTAACCTCCGGTCCACGCTTTGCAAAATGCTGATATCCCAACCATCCTGCAATGATCAGTGCTATAAAAGGTACGATCCATATAGAAGTAATAAAATTAAACTTGCTTGATTCTTCTATCTCCGGTATCTGTTTTGACATTTATCTGTTTTCCTTAATCAATATTTATCTGTTTTCTTTAATTAATGTTTCATCAAAGGCATGTGCTGCCAATAGTGTAAAAAAGACTGAGATGGCAAACGCTGTTGCTGCTGTACCTGCCAGGATCTCGACACTGGACAAATGTATGAGTGCTGCGAGTATTGCAACGACAAAAACATCTATCATCGACCATGGTCCGATCACTTCAGTCATATAATACAATTTATGTTTATTTACTTTTTTATCTTTTCCTAAAGGGTATTTTACACTAATTAACAGATAAATCAAGATAAGGAATTTCAAAACAGGTATCACTATGGATGCAAAGAAAATAATGGCAGCGACCGGGTAGGATCCATGTTCCCATAACATCACAACTCCACCAATGATCGTACTTTCATCTTTTGTTCCAAATGCAGAGGTAACCAACATAGGATAAAGATTTGCAGGGATATACGCAATCATAGCCGTAATAAGATATGCCCAAGATTTTTCTGTACTGAAACTTCTATGATGATAAATAGCAGAGCCACAACGACGACAAGCATTTTTTTTACCCTTATCTATGTTTACCGCATCACATACAGGACATCGTATGAGTTTATCTTCGTCTATCTCGATCACTTATTATCCTTATCTAACAGGATTCTTTTTCTTAACATCCATATTTCGGAAAGATGAATACTTTTAGTAATATAAATATCTATCAGTACAAAGATCATTAATGCCCAAAATGCTACACCTATATGTATTTGTCCAAATGCTACAAGTTTGACAAGTGCAACAAGTATACTGATAAAAAAGATATCTGCCATACTCCAAGGTGTAATATGAGAGAGTAAGACTAGCAATTCTTTTGTCAACTTTTCACCACGTTTCATCTTTAAAAGTAAAAAGAGAAGCATATTTATAACAAATATCATCAAAGGAAAGATGAAGATCAAAAAAGCACAAATAAATCCTACGATGTAAAAGCCATTATCAAACAGAGAAAAAATAGTTTTTGGAAGAGTAATAAACTGTTCACTTCCCAATATATCTATCTGCATTAAAGGAAACAGGTTTGCCAGAACGAAAAAAATAAACCCTGTAAGACTCAATGCCAAACCATGGTCTATAAGTTTACTGTCATACCTGTAAAGTACTCCTCCACATTCAGAGCAACATGCTTTACTTCCATCTTTTATAGCGATCTCTTCATTGAGGGTAAAACACTTGTGACAAATGACAAAGTTATCAAGGGCATCTTCATTTTCAATTTTCATAGCGCTAATTATACCTAATGTAACCAAGATAAGTGTATGATAAATAAAAATCTTGAAGGATGAAGATGAAGATACTCTCTATTGGTAAAAAACTACATCATGATGGGCTTGATATCACTTCTATAGAAGCTTCTTCTCTATCTGAACATCATGATATAGAACTCTACACCTATGTCATTATCAATGGTGGAGACGGCACCATAAGAAGGGTACTTAGACAGTTACATAACTTAGATAAAATGCCTATCTTCATCCTTAATCCTACAGGTTCCTTTAATGTTGTTGCCAAGATCCACAGAGCACCAAAAATAGAGAAAGTTTTAAATGTAATTGCAAACGGTAAGACTCCCAAAACCCAAAAACACCATCTCTTTAAACTCAATGATGAGATCTTCCTCTTTTCAGCGGGAAATATGGGAGATTTACAACATATTTTCCTCTCTGAAACTCTACGTTTTGGAATTCTCCGACATGGTATACTCAAATATATCCTAGCAGTTATCCTTCTCATCCCTGCCCATATAATCATGACACCTTTTATGCTGTTGAGCAAAAACAGGTTTTTTATCTTTACTCCTCTGCGTTTTATTAAAAAGTTTGGTAGTTTTTACGGAGAAGTCAAAGAGTTAACCATCGATCTAGAAAATGAATACAACATGTTAGAACTCGATGGAGATATCATCACTGTTCATGGAAGACATTTACATATTAAACAGGCAGGGAGTGTGCCTGTTGTTACGCAGTAGATCATATTTATTTAAAATAGATAATCCTAAAAACAGGGTCTATTTATCATATTTATTATAAAGATACTCAGCTAACCCTGTTGCTTCACTATCAGTCATAGCACCTTTTAGAGATGGCATAAGACCAAAATCTTTAATAGCTTTTTTACCGTAAAGAGATTTTCTCTTATTAGGTTCATTAATATATTCTTTAACAAAAGTGATAAATGCTTCTTTGGTTTTAGTTTCAGCTTTTAGTTTGTGAATAACATCCTTCGCATACGGTGCTTCATATACATTTGTAAGTTCACCACCAGACTCATTCACACCTATTACAGTAGTGTGGCAACTTGAACAATATTTGTTAAAAAGTGCTTCATTTGCTTTAACCAGTTGTGCTGATTTTTTATCTTCTTCAGAAAGCACAGCTTTTTTCTCTTCTACCTTTTGTGGTTCTTTACCATAATCACTATACATATACTCAGCCAATTTAGTTGATTCACTGTCTGTCATAACACCTTTTAGAGATGGCATAAGACCAAAGTCTTTGATGGCTTTCTTCCCATAAAGAGATTTTCTCTTATCCGGTTCATTAATGTAATCTTTAATAAAAACCGAATAACATCACCAGCATACGGTGCTTCATATACATTTGTAAGTTCACCACCAGACTCATTCACACCTATTACAGTAGTATGGCAACTTGCACAATATTTACCAAAAAGTGCTTCCCCTGATTGAGCCAAGAGTGCAGATGTAGATAGTACTGAGAAAAGAACAATATTTTTCATTTTCATCTTATAAAACCTTTAGTTGAATTTATATGAATTATATCATACATAATTTTATTTTATGATTATTATAATATTTACTATTGACATATGCACATATGTTCGATATACTTCTCTCAATATTTGGGCATATGTTCATAACACGAAGGAGTCTATTAATGCAATCAGGAAGAAGAAAAATCAGACGGAATATTGCTAAAGACCATACTCAAGTCTGCTTCAAACCCTGTGGAATACGAAATGCTCAGCTTGAAAAAATGATCATAGATGAAGATGAAATGGAAGCACTGAGACTTAGTGATTTTGAAGGTCTATACCAGCAGGAGTGTGCAGATAAAATGGGTATTTCCAGAACGACTTTTTCCAGACTCATTGAAAATGCACGCAGAAAAATTTCTGATGCATTGCTGCACAACAAAGCAATTTCAATTACAAAACAAAATGTATTAAAGGAAGATCAAGATGGAATTAAATAAAAGATCACTCGAACACTTTCCTGTGCAGCTTTTTGCTGTGATCATGGGGGTTTCGGGTTTGGCAATTGTTTTTGCAAAGGCGTATCACCTTATTGATTTGCCTTATTGGATCTACGGCTTACTGCTTTTTATCGATACACTATTGTTTCTTGGGATATTTATAGCCTATATGTTTAAGTGGCTGCTCTATCCTGAAGCGATTAAAAAAGAGTTTTACCACCCTATTAAAAGCTCATTTATGGCAGCGATCTCAATCAGTTTTTTACTGGTCTCCATTGCCTATTATGATTTTGCACCTACGTTATCGATACTCCTTTGGTATATCGGTGCACCGCTACAATTGGCTTTTACGCTGATTGTTATGCGTTACTGGATTCACAATGAATTTAAGGTAGTACATAGCAATCCTGCCTGGTTCATCCCTATTGTGGGTAATGTACTTGTACCTGTCGTGGGGGTAGAGGCAGCTCCTGTCTGGGTATCACTCTTTTTCTTTGCTTTGGGAATGTTTTTTTGGATGGTACTTTTTACTATCATGATGTATCGTATTGTTTTTCATCATCCCTTAGCCAAAAAGTTGGTACCTACACTGTTTATACTTATTGCACCTCCTGCCGTAGGGTTTGTAAGTTACTTTCGTATCACCAATGGAAGCATAGATATGTTTAGTATGTTTCTCTACTTTATAGCACTTTTCACACTACTTTTACTGCTCTTTATGGTACGAATGTTTGATACAAAACAGTTTTTTATCTCATGGTGGGCTTACACTTTCCCACTTGCGGCGATAACCATAGCTACACTGTTAATGCACATGGCATTAAGGACAACCGTAACCTATATGGGTTCAGTGATTTTAATACTATTGACAACATCAGTCATAGGATTTGTAACAGTTAAAACGATCCAAGAGTGTAGAGCAGAAAAAATTTGTATAGAAGAGGAAGAATAATGAGTAACAAAAAAGGAATTTTAATAGGTATGATCTTAGGTTTGGTACTGAGTCTGTTTGTCACAGGTTTAGCTTTTAAAATAGCAGCACCAACCATGTTTTTTAAAGAGGTAAGCGTACCTTATGCTTTTGATAAAACAGTAAGAATGCTCCAAATACGTATCAACAAACAAGAGGGATGGCATGTCACCGATGTGATTGACCAGCAAAAAGAGGTTTTAGACAACGGCGGCGAAGATGTCGGAAAAGTCAAGATCATCAAATTTTGCAATGGCAAACTCTCCGGTATCATGCTAAACAATGACGGCAGTAAATTTATGGCTGCAAAGATGCCGCTTAGTATTGCCGTTTATGAGAAGAGTGACGGAAGAGTAACCATTGGGCTCATGAACGGATATATCATGGCACGGCTCTTCTCCGGAAGCAGAGAAGGTGAGATCATGGAAGAGGTTGTAAAAGATATGGAAGAGATTCTAGGCTTTTTACATTTTAGATTTACAATATTTTAATAAGGAAAAAAAATGATAGCAATACCATTAAAACTAAACAAAGAAAATTCAGCTCTAGCACCACTATTTGGTAAAGCAAAATGGTTTGCTTTTGTAGAAAATGGTAATATAACTATAGAGAAAAATGAAGCACAAGGCGGTTCAGGCGTTGTAAAATGGCTACTGGGGAAAGGCGTAAAAACGCTTATTATGCAAAAAATGAGCCAGCCTCCCTATCAGATGATCAAAGAGGAAGGAAGTATCACTATATACTATGTGGGTTCCGATAGAATTGAATTGCCTGAGGCACTTAACAGATATGAAGCTGACGAGTTGGTCATACTTGACGATACCAATGCTCCGGATATTGTCAAGTCTCACAAGAGACAACATCAACAACGGTAAGGAATAAAATGAAAAACATATATCTATCGGTAACCCTATTGTTTTTTCTTTTGGGGTGTGCGGAAGAAAAACCAAAGCAGAAACTAAATGGAGAGAATCTATTGACACAAAAATGTGCAGCCTGTCATAACTTGGATATGCCGCCAGAAAGTTATGAAAATGAGATAGCCCCCTCCATCATGGCAGTTACATTTCATCTTAAAGATTTTATAAAAGCAGATAACCCAACAGAACATAAACCTAAAATAATCTCTTTTATTCAAGATTATGTCATAGATCCTTCAGCCGAAAAGTCTTTTTGTGACAAAGAAAGTCTTGAGAGTTACGGTCTTATGCCATCACAAAAAGGTAAAGTCAATAAAGATGAATTAGAAGCTATTGCCAGCTATATGTATGATACATATGACAATCAGATACTATTAAAACAGATGGCAGAGAAGCGACGTCTTAGAGCTATGTCACTGCATGAACGTGTCATAGAACAACATAGATGCAACACTTGTCATAATATTGAAGAAGATAAAGTGGCCCCGTCATTTAAAATGATAGCCCAGAGATATGAGAAAAAGGACAGAGAAACACTCATTCAAAGTATCAAAGAAGGAAGCAAGGGAAAATGGGAAAATAAAGTACTTCCAATGCCTCCATTTAAGAAATTAAGTGATGATGATGCAGCAGGGATAGTAGATTGGATATTGGGATTAAATCCATGACTTTTGAACTCAAACAAATAGCCACTATCTGTTCCCCTTTCTGTGATCTAGAGGGTATGCCGGTGCAACCCAAAGGTGCAAAAGATACCTATGCGACCATAGAGTTTAAAAGAGAGTATGTAGAAGGGTTAAAAGATCTTGATGGTTTTTCACATGTCTATCTAATATACTATTTTCATAAAGTTAAAGAGCCGAAACTTTCTGTTATTCCTTTTAACGACATGACCCATACTCCAAGAGGTGTCTTCTCCACAAGAACACCCATGCATCCAAATAGTATGGGGCTTTCAGTAGTAGAACTAGTTAAAGTGGAAGGAAATATCGTTACCATCAAAGGTGTTGATATCTTGGATGGTACCCCTCTTCTAGACATCAAGCCTTATATTGAAAATTTTGATAAAGTTGAAGGAACCGTTAAGTCTGGTTGGATGAGATCCAGTCAGGAAGAAGTAAGTAGGAAAAAATCTGATGATAGATTTATAGAAAAGTAATCGTTAATGTTCAAAATAGACGACCCAAAAAACAACAGAAAAAATGTCATTCATGCCTTTTTTCTAGCCCTTGCCATCACCATAGCAGAGCCTTCAACTGTCCTGCCACTGATGGTACATCACTTTTCAGACAGCGTCATCATTGTAGGGATTTTTGCCTCTTTGCTTCGTGGTGGAGCTATTATGGTACAACTTTATGCTGCATTCCATGCACAAGCCTACAAAAGGGTACTTCCATACTTGGGAAAAGTATTTTTCTTTCGGTTTATTTCCTGGTTTATGATAGGACTAAGCATCTATCTCATTGGTGACAGCAACAAACCTTTAACGCTCTTTTTTATTGGGTTAGGACTCTTTTTCTTCTCTTTTTCAGCAGGATTTGGTGCCATCTATTTTAAAGAGCTTCAAGCCAAACTTTTTTCTCAAAGATATCGTGGTAAAACCATGGCAAACAGAAATATTGCAGGGGCAATTGCTTCTATTATCAGTGGTAGTGTTGCAGGATATGTACTTCAACATTTTGATGCACCTTTAAATTATGCTGCACTCTTCATGGTGAGCAGTCTTTTTATGGCGATAGGGTTTGTTACATTTATGACGATTGAAGAGCCTGTAAAAGAGAATATATCTATCAAGGAAAAGAGCTTTAAAACCTTCATTAAAAATGCCACAGCACTGTTAAAAAGTGATAAAAGGCTTCAACAGCAGATTGTGGTGATTTTTTTAAGTTTTGCCTACTTTCTCTCCATGCCTTTTGTGATTTTAAATGCCAACAGCTCATTTACTTTAACAGGATGGATGCTGGGTGGATTCATTACTATGCAAATGCTGGGAAGCATTTTAGGGAGTACCTTTTTATGGAGAAGAGTCCACGATTATGAACAAATGTTATCACTTAGTTTTATCTTTATGATCATTGCATTTCTCATTGCATTTTTTGCTAATAATGTCTATGCTTATGCCATAGTTTTTCTACTCTTTGGTACATCCCTTGATGGATTCAACATCAGTGGCATGAACCTGGTCATAGAGATCGCTCCTGAAGATAAACGCCCCATCTATACAGCACTACAGACCAATATCACTTCACTGGGACTCTTCTTTCCTGTTCTAGGAGGAGTGATACTGAAATTTGTAGAAAGCTATACCGTGATTTATCTGCTTACTATTTTACTTTTATTGCTAGGCTTTTTTCTAAGTTTAAAACTTACCAAGACCGGCACAAGGCAGCAAGATGATTGAATATCTGATCTATTTTATACTGACCCTATTTTTATCTACTATTTTTGCTATAGCAGGGCTTGGCTCTGCTGTTGCACTGGTACCCGG
>NATJ01000096.1 GCA_002085305.1 Epsilonproteobacteria bacterium 4484_65
ATGCAAAAGTGAGACGTTATGTGGAAGAGCTTGGTATTAAATCAAATGATGCACATGTGATCACTTCAGATAAAGAGATAGCATATTACTTTGAAGAGATGCTTGAAAATGGAGCTGTGGCTAAAACTGCCGTTACATGGTTAACTTCTGAACTTCTTGGTCGCCTGAACAAAGCAGGGCTTTCTATGGAAACCTCTCCTGTTGATGCAAAAGCATTGGGAACACTTGTCTCTAAGATCGCTGACAGTACTCTCTCCGGAAAAGGTGGAAAAGAGTTACTTGACCATATGATGGAAAATGAGAGTCGTGATATTGATGCGCTTATCGATGAACTTGGACTTGTACAAGTGAGTGATGATGGTGCTATTTTAGCCATTATCGATGAGATCTTGGCTGTGAATCAGGATAAAGTAGAGCAGTATAAGTCTGGTAAAGACAAACTCTTTGGTTTCTTTGTAGGGCAAACGATGAAAGCA
This sequence comes from Epsilonproteobacteria bacterium 4484_65, assembly GCA_002085305.1. Classification (GTDB taxonomy): domain Bacteria; phylum Campylobacterota; class Campylobacteria; order Campylobacterales; family Sulfurovaceae; genus Sulfurovum. Next base: position 477 of record NATJ01000096.1, read on the forward strand.
AGTAAAGGGTCTGCAAACCCTGGTAAGGTGAATGAGTTATTGAAGCAGAGATTGAACTAGTTAAAAATATAGAAAAGAAAACAGGGAGGGGAAATGAATCAGTTATTGTTATCTCTTGCCCTCTACCTTCGTACTTCAAAGCGCTATAAAAAAAGTAAAAATTTTGTAAGTGACTTACTGAATAATTCAAGTAATCCTTATAAAAAATATGTAGACATTACTATTATCTTTCTTATTGTCACTTCGGTTTTTATTCTTATTTATGAAGTGAAACACCCTGTGCCTGAATGGGTGGACAATTATGATATTTATTTTGTATCTTTTGTTTTTAGTATAGAGTATATTCTTCGTCTTTGGGTCTATAATGATCTGAGTGAATTTGTAACAGAAGAGTATCATGAGTCTCAATTCCTTCAAAGAAAGTTCGAACCTTGGAGTGTATTGAAAATTGGCTTGGTAGAGAAATTAAAGTATATGGTAACACCGGCAGCCATCATAGATCTTTTAGCTATTTTCCCAGCCTACAGACCTCTTCGTGTTTTACGTATTTTTGTACTGTTCAGGGTGTTGAAACTACTGCGTTATACCAAGAGTATCAATCAGTTTGTGGAAGTGATCTCAAATAAAAGATTTGAGCTGTTGACATTGCTCTTTTTACTTTTCTTTATTGTTATGACGGCAGGAATTGCGATCTATGTACTTGAAGAGAGATTAAATCCAAATATTGAAGATCTGTTTGATGCTGTATATTGGGCTTTGATAACCATCTCTACAGTTGGATATGGTGATATCTCACCAGTGACACCTGAAGGTAGAACGATATCGATGCTTATCATCGTCTCTGGTATTGCAATGATCTCTTTTTCCACATCGGTCATTGTCTCTGCTTTTTCTGAAAGATTGATCGAACTTAAAGAAAATCGTATAGTCGAACAGGTAAATAAAAGCAGATCTTTTCTTATCGTCTGCGGATATGGACAGATGACTAAAATGTTTTTTAGACAAAAGAAGGATGCGTTACATAATTATATTATTTTAGATAAGAGTTTAGAGAGGGTAGAAACAGCACGTAAAGACGGATATGATGCTATTCATGAAGATGCAAGTCGTTTTGAAACATTGAATAAATTTAATGTGGAGCATGCAAAAATTACTATTTTATGTCTTACAGCTTCTGATGTGGAAAATATATACATTACACTGAACGCAAAAAGTATATCCCGAAAAATAAAAGTCATAGCAAGGGTTAATGATATTAGTATTATAAGTAAGTTTGAATATGCTGGTGCGGACCATCTTCTTATGCCAAATAGGGTTGTCAATACCATGGTACATACAGCTATTACACAACCGACCATGTATAAAGCTGTTCATGCTATTTTAACGGGGAAAAGCCTTGCACATATTGATGAGGTCCATATACATGAATTTCATTCTCTTGTAGGAAAGTCTATTAAGGAGATTGACTTCAAAGGTAGTAAATTACTTTTTATCGGAATACAGAGAGAGGGTAAATTTATGTTCAATCCCAGCACTTCAGAGCACATTAAAAGTTACGATATACTACTTGTTATGGGACGTCATATCTCTGTAAATTATTTTAATACACTGTATGCAGGAGATATATAATGTTTGCCAAAAATATACTTTTGTTTGGGTACGGAAACCATGGAAAATTTATTGCACAGGGGCTTGCAAAAGATGGTTTTTCCGTCAAGGTAGTAGAATCAAATCAAGAATATTATAGGCAGGCACAAGAAGATGGTTTTCAGGATGCTGTGCATATGGATGTGACTAAAGATGATGCACTAAAGGCATTAAATCCTCAGGATTATGTAAAACTTGTATGTGTCATGGATGATGAACATTTAAATGTATTTCTTACTCTCTCGTTGCATTCTTTATTTAATGAGAGTTATATACTTTCTATTTCGGATTCTATGCATACTACCAAAAAACTTAAAATGGCAGGTGCCACAAAAGTGATAGACCTTTATGAGGTCAGTGCCAACAGGATCCATAATATCCTTAAAAGGCCGGTTGCAACAAAACTGCTTGAAGGATTTGTATTGGAGAGAGATGGTATAGGTTTTAAAGAGATGATCATTACAGAAGATTCTTTTTTAGTAGGAATGACGACAGATGAGATCGATTTTTCACCTTATGGCGTATTGCTGGTCGGTATGATAGATGAAGAGTTGGGACATGCATTTGTTTTCATTACAGCGGGGATAAATCATAATCTTGACTGTGATGATACGATCGTTTGTATAGGACCTAGAGATAAACTTGAAGCCTTTAGTGAAGAGATCAAAAAGAGGGAGAGAAGTATATGAAAATAGCCATCATAGGAGCAGGTAAATGGGGACAAGCACTGTACCATGCGTTTAGTCAAAATAATGATGTAGTGATCCATTCCCGTACAGCAAGAGAGATAGAAAATTTTGTTTCCCTGGAGGAAGCACTGAGTAGAGAGTATTTGGTGATGGCAATTCCTGCGCAATTTGCACGTGAGTGGATGGAAAAGAATTTTGAAGACAGAGGACAGAAGATCCTGGTAGCTGCCAAAGGTATTGAGACTTCAACTGGAGCTTTTCTTAATGATATTTATGGTGAGTTCGTACCCAACGAAAGATTGGCATTTATCTCAGGTCCCTCTTTTGCTGCAGAAGTACAAAAATCTCTTCCAACAGCACTCATGATAAGTTCTACAAATGCCCAATTGGCGCAAACCTATGCAGATCATCTTCCTGATTTTATCAAAGGTTACATAAGTGATGATGTGGTTGGTGCAGAAGTCTCAGGTGCCTATAAAAATGTTATTGCCATAGCTGGTGGTGTCTGTGATGGACTAGGATTGGGGAACAATGCCAGAGCAGCATTGATCTCAAGAGGGTTGGTAGAAATGACACGTTTTGGAGAAGCATTTGGTGCAAAAACAGAAACCTTTCTCTCTTTAGGTGGAGCAGGTGACCTTTTTCTTACTGCAAGCTCTACACTTTCACGAAATTATCGAGTAGGTCTAGGGTTAGCAAAAGGAAAAAATATGGATGAAATACTTCAAGAGCTAGGTGAAGTAGCCGAAGGTGTCCCTACTGCCAAAGCGTTATATAAGATAGCCCAAGCAAAAGAGATATATTTACCCATTGCACAAGAAGTGTATTCGATGATAGAAGAGGGAAAAGATCCGCTTCAGAGTGTAGAAGATCTGTTATTGCATTAAATTAATTAAATTAAAATTATAAGAATATTTTAGTCTTGTTTAGATAAAATAGAACTTTTCGGGGGAAGTTTAAATAATGTATAAAAAAATACTATTTGTTTTATTATTGCTATGGTCTACATCTCTTTATGCATCACTCTTTGGAGATGATGAAAAAAAGATAGTCTTGCCTACACACATCATTCAAATCAATGGCGAAGAATACTTTGATGAGTCTGAAATGTATGATGCTTTAGGTATTGACCATAAGAGTATGTTTCAGTTTTGGAAAGATGATGTTTCCCGTATTAAAGATAAATTACTACCTACGTTAGATGCTTCATTAAGAGCTTTTTATGATTCTGAAGGTTTTTATGATGCCAATTTTACTATTAAAGAGACGAATACAACCGTTACCGTTGATATTACAGAGAACGAACCTGTAAAAGTCAGGGATATAAATATCTCCAGTGATTATAATATTTCATCATTGATCTCTTTTGAAAAGGATGAAGTTTTTCAAGCTAAGAAATTCATATCTGTAAAAAGCAAAATTGCTGCTCAGTTGCTCAAAGATGGCTATTGCTCTTATGAACTTGACACTAAGGCATATGTTGATCTGGATAAACATAGTGTTGATCTTCACTATACGCTAAAAAAAGGTGGTGTATGTACCTTTGGAAAAGTGACAGTCACCGGAACAGAAACAATTGATGATGATGTTATAAAATCACGTGTAAGAGCAAAAGAGGGGGAAAGATTTAGTACCCAATTGGTAAAAGATACCTCTGATGCTCTTTACGGACTTAAATCTTTTGATTCTGTGCTTATTGGAGTAGATAGAAAATTTTATAATGTTGTACCTGTTGATATAACAGTCAAAGAGATGGAGAAACCATACCATTTTGAAGCAGGTGCCGGATATGATACGTATGTCGGCCCACGAGTACATTCTTCAATAACCAAACATAATTTTCTTGGTGATGCCCAGCAGTTAAATCTTCAATTGGCTTGGTCAAAGTTGGAACAGTTAGCTATTTTAAGTTTTTATAGACCAGTCCTTTTTAGTATTTCTGATTATTATGTAGGCATAGGGGCAAAATTAGGATATTCAAATTTGGAATATGATGGATTCCAGGAAGAAAAAGCATTTTTTAGAACATATTTGGAACATGAAAGTGAAAGAACTAAATTAAGGGTAGGTATTGCATTTGAAAATATCATTATTACTGCTTTAGATAATCTTGATCCAGGAGAAGCACTGGGACAAGCTGTCAATGAAGGAACATTTATCCTTACTTATCCGTATATAGATTTTACTTATGATGCCAGAGATTCTAAATTAAATCCTAAATATGGGTATTATTTATCTGCATATGTTGAAACTGGACTTTCCGATGATGAAGAATCCAGTGTATATTACAAAGCATTACTGGAAGGCAGATTTATTCATACCTTTGGAGAT
>NATJ01000097.1 GCA_002085305.1 Epsilonproteobacteria bacterium 4484_65
TAGTGGTGCAGTGATGTACAGACAAGGCAAAGCAGTGCTGATAGCAGCAGTTGCGATAGATGAAAAAGCAGTAGATGAAGATTTTCTTCCTTTAACTGTGCAGTATATGGAAAAGGCGTATGCCGCTGCTAAGATCCCTGGAGGGTTCATTAAAAGAGAGACAAAACCAGGTGATTTTGAGACTTTGACCTCTCGTATTGTTGATCGTTCATTGAGGCCTCTGTTCCCCAAAGGCTTTTATTTTCCTGTTACGATCAGTATTATGGTCGTAAGTTCAGATGAAGAAGTAGATATGCAAGTTGCTGCGCTTCATGCAGCCAATGCAGCATTGTTCATTTCAGATATTCCTTTTTCGACAAGTATTGCAGCAGTACGTATAGGAACGGTTGGTGATGATATCGTTGTAAACCCAACACTTTCTCAGCAAGCTGACAGTGAACTTGATCTGCTTGTTGTGGGTTCAGGTCAAGATGTAGTGATGATAGAGATGCGTACACTTGCTTCTGAAAATGAATCCGTACAGAATGCCAATGAGTTTCATGAAGCAGCACTTGTAGATGTGATCGCAACTGCAGGAGAAGCCATAGAGAAAGCAACATCAGCATATGAAGAGGCATTTGCACCTTTGGTAAGAGAACCTTTAGCACTTACTTTAGCTGAAGATAAAGTAGATGAATCACTTTATACTTACATTGAAAATAATTATGCAGAAGATGTAGAAAAAGCTATCTCACATATGGCAAAGAGCGAGCGTTCTACAGAGCTTAAGAAAGTACGTACAAAAATCATGGAAGCTTTAGAGTCAGCAGGAAAAGAAGCAGATAAAGATCTAGTTTCAAAAGGACTTGAACGTTACAAAAAAACAGTTGTAAGAGCAATGATATTAGATAAAAATATCAGAGCAGATGGAAGAGCACTGGATGAAGTAAGACCTATTAGTATCGAGACAAATCTTTTGCCTTCTGTACATGGTTCATGTCTCTTTACACGGGGACAGACACAAGCCTTGGTTACCGTGACACTGGGTGATAAAAAAGATGCACAAATGTATGAGCTTATCACTGAAAAAAATTCTCAATCAGAGAAATTCATGGTACATTATAATTTCCCTGGGTACTCTGTAGGTGAAGCTAAATATATAGGTGCCCCAGGACGAAGAGAACTAGGGCACGGCAACCTTGGTAAAAGAGCTTTGGAACCGGTGATCGATCTTAATTATGATGGAAGTATCCGTTTGGTTTCTGAGATCTTAGAGAGTAATGGTTCTTCTTCTATGGCAACGATCTGCGGTGGATCACTTGCTCTTCGTGGAGCAGAAGTAGAGATGGTTGACCTTGTAGCGGGTATTGCTATGGGGCTTGTTACAGATGGCGATAAGTATGCAGTCCTTACAGATATCATGGGGCTTGAAGATCATGATGGTGATATGGATTTTAAAATAGCAGGAACAAAGCATGGTATTACAGCACTTCAGATGGATATCAAGTTAGGCGGAATTGACCTTGATGTGTTGAAAGATGCACTTGAAAAAGCAAGTAAAGGCAAAAATCATATACTTGGGCTTATGGAAGAAGCTGAGCAAAATATTGTTACAAGTAAGGCATTGCCAAGTACAGAACACTTTACCGTACATCCTTCCAAGATAGGTGATATTATCGGTAAAGCAGGTGCAACGATCCGTGAAATCATCGAAAGATTTGAAGTGAGCATAGACCTTGACCGTGATGTTGGTGGCGTTAAAGTAGCCGGTGGTGATAAAGCAAAAGTGGAAGCAGCCAAAGCACATATCGAAAATATTGCATCAGCACCTGTTAGAAAGCAGATGGAATATAAAGTAGGTGAAAGCTATCAGGGTAAAGTTAAGAAGATAGTAGACTTTGGACTCTTTGTTGAAATGCCAGACGGATTTGATGCATTGCTGCACATTTCTAAAGTGGCTAAAGAGAGAGTAAATAACCTTTCAGAGAGATATAGTGAAGGTGATGAGATCACAGTCGTGGTAATGGAACAAAAAGGTAAAAAAGTAGAGTTGGCAACACCGGAATTTTTGGCATAATCATTATAGGAGAGCTTAGGATGTATAGCGTGGTAAAACTTTTAATTACACTATTTTTGTTAGCTTTTTTAACGGGCTGTAGTACTACAGATCTGTCTTATAAAAATAATAAACTTGTACTACAGGTTAATGACAAGCATCTTCAGGTAGATAGTAGATATATAAATAATCGTATGAATAATTTTGGTACACTCTTTATTGATCAGAAGCTTCTGCAACTTAGTGAGGGCAATATGGTTGTGTATGAAAAAGCTAGAACTGATGATATGAACGAGTTCTATTACCCGACTATAGATACAATTAAAATTGTATTTGATGCCAGATATGTCAGAGTCGTCTATTTTAGCAGCTCTTTTTATATAACGCAAGTGATTTTAGCAGATGGTAGACCACTTAATGTCATTGTCGAACAGTTGGAAGATCAGAGTCTGAATATGGTTTATGGGATGACGAATAAACAGATCAATAACTTGTTAAATCGGCTTGATTCTCAGGAAAGAATGCCGGTTGATCAACATGTCATTACCTTAGACCGTCAGCAAGGTGCTATTTTAAGCAGATGGACTACCTATAAAGTAAATATTATGCAACTGGTTGGCCCCAAAAGAGATCTTATGGGTTTGTAATGGAAACAGATGTTTTAATAGATATAGTAAGATAATTTTTTAGCATAAATTAAATCATCTTCAGTTATAATTACAGCGTTTATAAAAAGTGATCAGTAGGGAAATGTAAGCATTTATGTTTATGTTGGCGATAATTCATTATCGTTTACGCTATCCGAACAGACTTTTGAAGGCAGTCAACGGGGACTTAAAACCCATAAATTTAAAGGATATAAAATGAAAAAGTTTTTCTTACTTTTCTTAGCACTTGGTGCTGTTGCATTTGCCGGTGAAGCAGATGGTGAATCTATGATCAAAGCATACTCAGTAGTTGCTGCTGGTGTTGGTCTTGGTCTTGCTGCTCTTGGTGGAGCTATCGGTATGGGTCATACTACTGCTGCAACTATTGCTGGTACAGCTAGAAACCCAGGTCTTGGTGGTAAACTAATGACTACAATGTTTATTGCTCTTGCAATGATCGAAGCACAAGTTATCTATACACTTGTTATTGCACTTATCGCTCTTTACGCTAACCCATTCATCGGTTAATTTTAAAGACACTAAAAGGTTGTGAGGGGTATAATCCCGTCACAACTTTTTGTTATAACCTCATATTTTTAGAGTTTCGATAGTACTTTTAAACTATCCAGTCTACATCGTGCGTCAGTGGTGGAACGGTAGACACGCTACCTTGAGGGGGTAGTGCCCTAGTGGTGTGGAGGTTCAAATCCTCTCTGACGCACCATCTTCTTACCTTAAATATCAAATAATTAATACATCAACAATATAATTACTTATGAAATAGATAAATAATTTTTACTGAATTTACAGTTAAATTTCTATAAAAATAGCTTTAGATAACGCTTTTTAGGGCTTTTTAGGGCTTTTTAGGGCTTTTTAAGATTAAGTTGTGCTATAATAATTGCATCTTAAAAAAAGGAAGAAGAATGACAAAAGCAGATTTTGTAGAATTAGTACAGAAAAACGGTGAGTTTGAAAGTAAAGCAGCAGCGGAGAGAGCGGTAAAAGCATTTATCACATCAGTAACAGAGGCACTTGTTAAAAAAGAATCAGTATCTCTAGTAGGTTTTGGAACATTCTCTACAGTAGAAGTAGCAGAGAAAAGTGGTAAAGTTCCAGGAACTGATAAAACATATACAAAAGCAGCACATACTGCTCCTAAATTTAAAATGGGTAAAACACTTAAAGACGCAGTAGCAGGAAACTAATTCCATAGCTAACTAAGTTTAGCCTTTCTATCTACTATCTTTGGATAGTAGATAATTTACATATTCTCTTCATTTCAAACTTTTCAAAAACACTATATAATCATCACTAAGATATACTACGTTTAATATTATGCTCATAAGGAACTTTATGGAACTCAAAAATGTTATCGGACTGGGTGTTGCAGGGAACTTTGCCCATCATTTGGAACAGGCTGGTGAACTAAAAGATTTTGAAAATGTTGTTACTGCTGAACCGGATGCCCCTAAAGGTATATTTCCCTTTTATCTACCGGGATCTGACTCTTTTTTAGGGCTTTACTCTATAGGTACCGATAAACTTAACCTTCCTAACTATGAAGCCAATGCACAGGTAGAACCGGAAATAGCTGTACTTTTTGATATCATCTATAATGATGATAATCACGTAACTGATCTTGTGGCACAAAAGTTCACAACATTCAATGACTGTACCATTCGTAAAGAGGGTGCTAAAAAGATCTCAGAGAAAAAATCGTGGGGGATCAATTCTAAAGGTATTGGTGATAAATGGATAAGCATTGACAAGTTTGAAGAGGGTGGGGTGATGGATCACTATCATCTTTGCTCTTTTGTCGAACGTAGTGGAGTGTTATACCCTTATGGTGTAGATGCCCCACTTCTTGGTTATAGTTACTTTTATGATAAGCTTAAATCGTGGCTTATAGAGAAGATGAACACCCAAAAAGATTTTGGACCTTTAGAAGATATAGCTGCACATCTTAAAGCATGTGACTATCCAGAACAAGCACTTATCTCTATAGGTGCAACAGCCTATGCAGAATTTGGTGAAAATAACTATCTGCAAAGTGATGATAAGATATATGTAGTTGCATATGATAATCGTACAGAGAGTTCCAGCTTTGAAGCATCGGAAAGTAAAGTTATACTACACCAAACGGTGCAGTAGTTACCCAGCAGTTACATCACTGCATTTCTTTTTGAAATACTCTTGACCTACTTTACAAAGAGGACAGGCTTTTGGTGCCTTTTTACCTCTGTGTACATGCCCGCACACTTCACATATCCACTCTTCATTGTTCTCGCTGTCAAAGAACCCTTCAGCTTCAAGTGCAGCTTTGAGTGCTAAGTATTCTGCTTCATGCTCTACTTCCACTTTACCGATGGCTCTAAAGAGTCTAGCGATGTCTTTAA
>NATJ01000098.1 GCA_002085305.1 Epsilonproteobacteria bacterium 4484_65
ATCTCATATATTCAGATAGACGGTGGAACCAATGGAGCAAAAACACTGGAACCTACAGAGGATCACATTCCTGTTATAGCAACTGCTCCCTCTTGGCTTAACAAAACAACGAAAGGACTTGGTACCCTTGCAGACAGGATCACTTTGCTGGTAGACAAAAGTCAAAAATTGTTGAGTGAGAAAAATATAGAGACTTTGGGAAAGGTGTTTGATAATACGGAGAAGATAACAGCTAAAGCTGAAGAAGTGGAGCAAAAAGCGATTAATTCACTTGAAGAGGTAGATATCACACTTAGAGAGTTTAGGGCTTCTATGGATAAAATCAATGATAAACTCACAAGTGTAACTGAAGATTTTACAGATATTAAAAAAGTAGCTAATCCTGCGATTGTTAAATTGATGGAAACCAGTAGAAACTTTAATCGTGTTACCCTCAAGGTGGAGAAGAGTTTGGATAGAGGAGATTATAATCTCAAAAAGATCTTTGAACCTATGTTAGTAGAGGTAGAGGTGTTAAGTCATCAGATAAATGATCTGGCACAGCAACTTGAGCAAAGTCCTAATGACTTACTGTTTAAAGGAAGAACACCAAGAAGAGGACCTGGAGAATGACAAGAAGTAAAAAATTAGTACTTATATTTGTACTTTTGTGGTTTGGTGGATGTAGTAGCAAGCAGGCTCCACTTAAAGTATATACACTAAATGCACCTGCAGTTGCAACATCATACAGCAATAAATTTAAATATAAAACCATTAAAGTAATGTACCCCCAAAGCCTCAAAGAAAAGATAAGCCAAAAGATGCATTACTCGTACAGCAGTGCGGAGCAGGGTGTGTATCAAAATAGCCAATGGTCAAATAACATAGGTAAACTCCTTGAGGGTACTTTGATCCAAGCTTTAGATGGAAGTAGACTTTTCAAAGCAGTATTGCCTTATGCTTCCACAGCACAAGAGGATTACCGGCTTGAAAGTAACATCTTTGCTTTTTCTCATCAAGTAAGAGGAGAGCAGTCTCATGCACTTGTCTCTATTCAGTTCTCTCTTATCGACACAGATACAGGGAAATTAGTTAAAACCAAACGTTTTTCTTATAGGATAGCTACTAAGACTATGGATGCTAAAGGGTATGTTGAGGCTACAAACGAAGCTGTGGGTAGACTTACTAAAGATCTGTTGAGGTGGCTTCAGCTTTAGGATAAGTTATACTCTTAAGAGTATTCAAAACTGCAAAAAAATTCTGATGCAATAAGGTGGTATAAAATGGGAAGAAAACGTGATATGGTTGAAACTGAAATGCAAGAAGGTGGAACCCTTAAAAAAGAGATACAAAAAGAGCGAAGAGATGAATGTATCAAACGTTTTGAGGAAGAAGAACACCGCGCTAAAAATAAGAAACGACGTGTTCCTGTTTGGATAAAGGAAGAAGTACTTGAATACGAGGAAGAGCTTCAGAAACTTCAGATCGAATTGCTCAAACTTCAAAAGCATATCAAAGAGCAGGGCTTGAAAGTACTCATAATCTTTGAGGGGCGTGATGCTGCAGGAAAAGGTGGAACTATCAAACGTATCACTGAACACCTCAATCCTCGTGGTGCAAGAGTCGTTGCCCTGAACAAACCCTCAGATGTAGAAAAGACACAGTGGTATTTTCAGCGTTATGTACAGCACCTCCCTAGTGGTGGAGAGATCGTACTTTTTGATCGGAGTTGGTATAATCGTGCGGGTGTAGAACCGGTCATGGGGTTTTGTACACAAGAGGAGCATCAGGAGTTTTTGCACGAAGTACCTTTCTTTGAAAGAAGGCTTGTCAATAGTGGGATCATTTTGATGAAGTTCTACTTCTCAGTCTCAAAAGATGAGCAGGCGAAACGCTTCAAGGAGCGGAAAACAAATCCACTCAAACAGTATAAGCTTTCTCCTATTGATGAGCAATCGCAACAACTGTGGGATAAATATACCGTAGCAGAATACTCAATGTTCATGGCTTCACATACTGAGGCTACTCCATGGGCAGTGATCCATTCAGACAACAAGAAAAAAGCACGTATTAACTGTATCAAGCATATTCTAAACCAAATAGATTATCCGGAGAAGATCAAGCAAAAGCACTTAAAAGTTGATAAGGAAATCGTCTGCAGTGCAGATGATAAGATCGCAGAATTTGATAATAATGTATCTCTCAATTTTTGTGATGTGAAAGATAAAGGGTAGAACAAAGGAGAGAAGCGTTTATTTTAAAACTCTTCTAGTAAAACAGTTTTCTCTTCCTTACTCTCCAGATCTTTCACCCAGATAGTACCATTTTTTAACTCATCTTCTCCGATGAGGACACAGTATTTGGCATTGACTTTGTCCGCACCTTTCATGTGGCTTTTAAAACCTTTTGAATTGTATTCCAGAGTGACTTTTTGTTCTAGGCGTTTAGCTGTTGCTATAGGGAAAAGAGTTTCTACAGCTTCTTCTATCATAGCTCCAAGATAGATACCTTCTCTTTTAACTTCCGGCATCTGTACAAGTTCCATAATGCGTTCAATGCCTATGGCAAAACCAACAGCCGGAGTAGGTTTTCCATCCAGAAACTCTACAAGTTTGTCATAGCGTCCACCGCCTGCGATGGCAGACTGTGCACCTATTTCGTTACTTACGAACTCAAAGGCAGTTTTGCTGTAGTAGTCCAGTCCCCTTACAAGGTTTGTGTCTACTTTGTACTTTATATCTGCTTTGTCGAGCAGGTCAGTGAGTTTTTTGAAATCTGTGTCACACTCACCACAAAGATTGTCCATGAGCTTTGGCGAGTTTGTAAGCAGTGATTGACATGTTTGGTTTTTACAGTCAAGTACACGTATAGGGTTTGTACCTATTCGTCTGTTACAATCTTCACAAAGCTCTTCCTGGGTCTCTCTTAAAAAACCTACAAGATTTTGCTTGTATGGAGGCATGCACTCAGGGCATCCCAGTGAGTTGATCTGAAGGTCAAAGCCTATGCCAAGTGCATCGAAGATCTGGCTTATCATCGTGATGATAGTAAAGTCTTCATAGACAGAAGCCTCTCCAAAACTCTCACAACCAAACTGATGAAACTCTCTTAAACGACCTTTTTGTGGTCTTTCATAACGAAACATCGGGCCATAGTAGTAAAACTTCTGTTTGACAGGCTGACGATCAAGTTTGGCAGAGACAAAAGCACGTACTATACCTGCTGTGCCTTCCGGACGCATACAGACATCATTGCCCCCTTTGTCTTCAAACTGATACATCTCTTTACCTACGATATCTGAACTTTCACCCACCGAACGTTTAAAAAGTCCTGTCTCTTCGAGGATAGGAGTTTCGATGTAGCTGTATCCGTATTTTTTAGAGATGCTTATAGCCGTGGTGATAATATGTACAAAACGGGCACTCTCTTCAAAAGTGAGGTCTTTCATACCTCTAAGTGGGTTTATCATTTTTGTTTCCTTTTGTTTGAAAAGCCTATTAAGGAAGTGGAGACTTCAGTCCCACACAAAGTGTATTTACTAAACAAACTTTTTATTGTTAAATCATTTATGCTTTTTGTGGGCATAAACTCTATTTTTTTATGCAAGTTGTAGGTGGGACTGAAGTCTCCACTTCCAAGGGTGTTTTATTAAATTATGGAATTATACCTTCAAGTAGGTTAGTATCGTTTGATGAATACTTTCTATATCTTGTGTTGCATCCACAAAAAGGTGAGGAATACCAAGTTTGATGATACTCTGCTTCATGTGTTCCTGTACAGTTAGAAGATATTCAAGTCCTCTAAGCTCAATACCATCAAGACTTTTAGCTGAAGTTCTCTCTTCCAAAGTTTTCATATCTGTCAAAAACAAGATCACTTTATCTGGAAAATGTCCTTCAAGTGCAAACCTGTTAAGGCTTACCAGTTCATCAAAGTTAAAGTCACCGTTAGCAAGGGCGTAACCTATGCCTGAGAGGAAGCCTCTGTCAGAGATGATGACCTTATTTTTATTGGGAGAGATGATCTCTTGGTAATGTTCTGCTCTGTCTGCTAAAAAAAGTAGCAGTTCAGCACGTTTAGAGGCTAACGAATCTGTAAGGAGTATCTCTCTTGCTTTTTTACCAAAAGGTGTACCTCCCGGTTCATGGGTGATGACGATCTCAGGATGTTCATTGGCTATCAGTTCTATCTGCGTACTTTTACCACAGGTATCTATACCTTCAAAAAGTATATACATTATCGTAAGCACTTTATGAGTTTGAGTGCCGCATCGGGAACAAGGTGTTCTACTTTTCCATCGAAATTTAAAATAGAACGCACCACTGAAGAGCTTACAAAAGCATGTTCAAGGCTAGGCATAAGATAAACAGTTTCCAACTCTTTTTTGAGTGAAGCATTGGCATATCCCATTTGAAGTTCATACTCGAAGTCACTGACCGCTCTTAGTCCTCTTATAATAATATTTGCATCTAGATCATCTGAGAGGTCAACAAGTAAAGAGTGGAAGCCTATTACTCTTATTTTTTGGAACTCTTTTGTAGTAGCTTCTACCATCTCTATACGTTGTTCAAGAGTAAACATAGGTTTCTTCGTTTCAGAGTCTGCGACTGCTACGATGATCTCATCAAACATCCTGCAAGCGCGTTTAATGATGTCCAGGTGACCATTGGTGATAGGATCAAATGTCCCAGGGTAGATAGCTCTTTTGATATCTGTATTCATTATTCTCCCCATCTTTCATATAAACTGTTTTCAATGCCTAAAACATCATACCATTTTCCAATGATAAACTTCTCCATCTCTTCAAGTGAAGATGATTCAGAGTAGTACCCCATTACAGGTGGTGCTATAATGACACCTAAGGCAGCCAATTTCTGCATATTTTCGAGTGCTATGACAGAAAAAGGAAGCTCCCTTGGTGCAAGTAGCAACTTTTTTTGCTCTTTGAGTGCAACTGCTGCTACTCTTGTTACCAAGTTGTCAGAGATGCCGCAAGCAACTTTTGCCAAAGTATTCATGCTGCATGGAATGATAGCCGTAGCATCAACCCTAAATGAACCACTTGATATAGATGCGGCAATATTCTCACTGGA
>NATJ01000099.1 GCA_002085305.1 Epsilonproteobacteria bacterium 4484_65
CAAGATAGCATCTACCACTTCCTCCTGTAAAGGCCGAAAAGAGCTGTGTCCAAAATAGTGTTCAAGGGTTTCTAATTTATTCATAGTAGAAGTGTAGCGTGTCTTAAGTCAAAGAGAGTAAAAATATGTCAAATTGACATATTTTTACTGCATTATTCAAATTTATCCTATGAACTTACCTTGACTCTTCAGATCTGCTTCCATGTTCTCTATCTCTCTGTGTCCGCTGTGTACGATCTGCTCATCCACGGTATAATCAAGATCCATATTCCTATTTTCATAAGGTACAGAGTTCAAGATTGTTTTGATCGCATTGAGTCTGGCTTTAAATTTATTATTGCTGCGTATCACTGTCCATGGAGCAACCTCTGTATGGGTCTGCTTAAGCATTTCATATTTCATCTGTGTAAACTCATCCCATCGCTCCTGCATCTGCACATCGATCTCACTGAGCTTCCATTGCTTCAGAGGATTTATCTCACGGTCAGTAAAACGGGCGTTCTGCTCCTCCTTGGTCACAGAAAAGTAGATCTTAATAAAATAAAACCCGTGATTGACAAGATCCTCTTCAAAAGAGGGAACACTTTTCATAAAAATCGCATACTGCTCTTTAGTACAGAAGTTGAAAACCGGTTCTACCATCGCACGGTTATACCAGCTCCGATCGAAAAGTACGATCTCTCCACCTCTTGGAAACTGCTCAACATAACGCTGAAAATACCACTGTGACCGCTGTACCTCAGAAGGTTTTCCCAGGGCAACCGTACGATAATGTTTTTCATTCATATAGCGTGTGATACGGCGTATGGCACCACCTTTCCCTGAGGCATCGCGCCCCTCTACAAGGACGATCATTTTTTCATCTTGCTTTTCCAGATACTCTTGAAGTTTTAGTAACTCCACCTGATAAGGCTTGAGTGAACTTTCTTGCAAATAATAACTGTATTTTTTGTAAACCTTTTTCTGTAAAGTTTCACTGCTGTTAAATTGCTCTAAAAAATCTTCAAATGTCATGCTTTTTCCTAATTAAATTTATACCCAACACCCCAGACAGGATGAAAATAGTTTTGTTCATTTTGTGGATCTATTTTATTTTTAAGTCTATTGATAGCAACATTGACAGCATTATCATTGACACCTTTACCATCAGATCCCCATACCTCATCACGAAGAAAATCTCTTGTAAGTGGCTTATCAATATGTTTCATAAAAGTATGTAGTAGATTAAATTCAAGATTTGTGAGTGAAACTGCTTGTTCATTGACAGTAAGATCTTTTTTTACCACATCTATAGTCAGTGCTTTATATTTAATGCGTTCTTGTCTCATTAAAATACCCGAACGCCTAAGCAGTGCTTTCACTCTAAGTGTCAACTCTTTTAGGTTAAAAGGTTTACACATATAGTCATCACCACCCACTTCAAAACCCTCTTCAAGATCGGATTCTCTATCTTTTGCGGTAAGGAATATAACAGGGATATCATAACCAATTTTACGCAAGTAGGAAACAAACTCACTCCCTTCCATCCCCGGAAGGTTGCGGTCAACTATCATTAATGAGGGGTTTTCTTCTTCAAGGAATTGTTCCACGTTTTCCGTAGATAAAAAACCTGTCACAGAGTAACCCTCTTTTCCAAGATGATACTCGATCAATTCTAAAATATCTTCTTCATCTTCAATGACGACGATCTCTATATTCTCATTTTGCATGCGTGCATTATAACATACACACTAAGGCGGTCTCCTTTAAAGCTTTCCACCCATACGAGCGAAGATGATACGTGAAGATATACTCTCCAATCTATCGATGATCTTTAAATTTTTACGAATATATTTTAAAAGGTTAAAGTACTCTTCTGCTACTGTATGTGAGCTGCCCATCTTATGGATCAACTCTTTTTCCAACAGTGAATAGATATCATCTGTTTTACTGTACTCTACCTCTATTTTAGTCGCTAATGCCTGGATCAACTCTTTGTCATCAAAAGTTTGAAGCATTTCAAGTATCGCATCAAAAGCATTGAGTGTGCATCGGTTAATACTCAAAGAGTCTTTAATGACTTTATGAACTTCAGGGTTGTTTTCTATTAGCAGTCCTTGCATATTTTTAATATAATTGTTAATGTTTGTACGGATACGATTAAGTGCAGAAGTCACCTTAAGATAAGAGACCATCTCTCTAAGGTCCCGTGCTTCCGGGCTAAACTTTGCAAATATAAGAACAATATCATTGTCTATCTTTTCTGTAGTACCGGAAATCATTTTAAGTGATTTTCGTGCTTGTTCCAATCCTTGTATATCAGCAGACTCAAGAGCCTGCAATGCCAACTTATTAGCAATAGAAAGGTTCGTAACCACTTCTACAACTGCATCTCTTACTTCATGTCTCGCTTCGTTATATCCTGTTAACATATTTTCTCCTATTGTTATTCTTCTTAGCCAAATCTACCGGTTATATAATCTTCTGTCAACTTCTTTGAAGGGTTTAAGAAAATCTTATCAGTCTTATCATACTCTGCCAAATCACCCAGGTACATAAATGCGGTGTAGTCACTCAAACGGCTTGCCTGTTGCATATTATGTGTTACGATAACCACTGAGAGCTCTTCTTTAAGTTCCGTGATGAGCTCTTCTATAGCCCCTGTTGAGATAGGATCCAGCGCAGAAGTCGGCTCATCAAACAAAAGTACTCTTGGTTTCAAGGCCACCGCTCTGGCGATGCAAAGTCTCTGCTGCTGTCCACCACTCAGGCCCAAAGCACTCTCTTTGAGTCTATCTTTGGTCTCTTTCCAAATAGCCGCACCCTGAAGTGCTTTTTCTACACGTCCTTCCAGTTCACTCCTGTTCTTAATACCTGAGAGTTTCAGTCCATACGCTACATTGTCAAAGATACTCATAGGAAAAGGGGTAGGCTTTTGGAAGATCATTCCCACCTGCTGACGAAGTTTAATGAAATCATTCTCTTTTTTAAGATCTAAGATATTTTCTTTACTTCCATCTGCTTTATAGAGATTGATCAACCCTTCATACTTATTCCCCGAGTAAAGGTCATGTATGCGGTTCATCGCTCTAAGCAGTGTAGATTTACCACAACCACTCGGACCGATCATCGCAGTGATCTTATTTTCCAGTACAGGAAGGTTGATCTTTTTCAATGAAGGCTCTTCTGCACCCGAATACGTAAATGAAAAATCTTTAATGTCCATTACCAAATTATTTTTCCCCATACTAAAGTCCTTACTTTTTATTTCTTATTGCATATCGACCGATAAGATTGATACATAGTACTATTACAGTCAATATAAATGAAGCTGCCCAAGCCAACTCTCTACTCTCTAAATCCGGATACGTTGCAAGGTTGTAAATACTTACGGTGAGTGACGGGAACTGCTCTGTCAAGTCCATAGTAAAGAACTGGTTATTGGCTGATGTAAAGAGTAGTGGAGCTGTTTCACCGATGATCCTTGCAAAAGAAAGCAACACGCCCGTGGTTATACCTACTTTTGCCGCCTTCACAACGATTTGCATGATGATTTTATGCTTAGACCCTCCAAGTGCCATCCCTGCTTCACGAAGCTCGGTAGGGACAAGTGACAGCATATTATCTGTCGTTGAGATGATAATAGGTATCATCATAATTGCCAGCGCCACGATACCTGCCCAACCGTTATACCCGCCAAACGGGTCTACAAATAATGCAAACACAAAAACACCGATAACAATGGAAGGTGCTGACATCATTACATCAGAAAGATTTCGTATCACAGATGCCAGCTTAGAGCCGTGACCATACTCTCTGAGGTAAATACCTGCCATCATACCCAAAGGTACAGCTACAGCAGATGCCATAAGCGCCATGGTGAACTGCCCAACAAGCAAGTTTCTTATACCCCCGGCTACAAGGTCATTGGTAAACGTACTCCAGTGAATACTAGTGATACCCTTATAGCTGAGTGTTGCCAGTATCCAAAAAAGAAACCCTATCCCGATCACTGCCGAGAGTGTTGAAAGTGCTAAAATAATTTTATTGAGGATTAATCTATTCATCTATTTAACCTTTAACCTTTCTTCCAAGAAAATAAAACTTCGCTGTAGAGATGATGATAAAACTCACCACGAACAAAATAAGTGCCAGGAAGTACATAGAGCTCATCTCCAGATCTTGTGCTTCAGCAAAGTTATTTGCCAAGAGTACCGGTATAGAAGTCGTAGGGTCAGTGATACTTCCAGGTATACTCATCACAGAGCCTATGAGGAATGCTACCGCCATCGTCTCACCCAAAGCCCTGCCAAGTGCCAAGATAATAGAACCGATGATCCCACCTTTGGAGTACGGCATAATGACATCTTTGATCACTTCAAACTTTGTTGCACCCATTGCATAGGCTGACTCCTTGAGTACCAGTGGTGTCGTATTCATCGCATCTCTACTGATAGCCGCCATAAAAGGGATGATCATGATCGCAAGGACGATACCCGCAGTCAGCAACCCGACACCATTTCCTCCCACAGTCGATTGAACAATAGGAGCAAAATAAAAAAGCCCCCACATCCCATAAATGATACTTGGAATAGCTGCGAGTAACTCGATCGCGATGGAGACAGGTTTCCCGATGGCATCTGAAGCAATCTCCGTGAGGAAGATCGCGATTCCCATTGCCAAAGGTACTGCGATAGCCATAGCGATAAGAGTACTAAGCAGTGTACCGATGATAGGTACATACCCACCAAAGATACCACCTTCATCATCCTCATCTGCTTCCCAGGCCTCAGTGAAAAGGAAATCAAATCCAAACTCATGCATCGCTTCCTGTGCATACGTAAAGAGTATGGCAAAGATACCTACAAGAAGAAAAAAGGAGAGTGTTGCGGATAAAAAAGAAAAGTTTCTAAAGAGTTTTCCACCCATGCTTTGCCTTGGTTATTAATTTTAGAAAGTGTATTGAAAGTTGGTAACATTTTGGTAACCAACTCATATATCTCGTGTTGTAAATGTATTTAAGGCGTTACGGAGATATACATAGTTTGTTCTGCTCTTGGAAGTGGAGACTTCAGTCCCACTAACCGACCTACTAAGAAACTTTATTTAATTTTCTTAGCTTCCCAGTATTTTCTGATCTCATCTTTCGTAGATGCCGGAAGTGGCACATAACCAAGTTCTGCTGCTGCTTTGTCACCATTTGTATATGCCCAGTCGATGAATGCTGTTACTTTTTTGTTCATCTCTGTTTTCTCTGTTGGCAGCAAGATAAATGTCGCCGCTACAATAGGATACGATGTTGCACCTGCCGGGTCACCGATCACTGCATAGAAATCATTTTGGGCTGTCCATGTTGCATATTTTGCTGCATCTTGGAATGATGGTACTGTCGGGTTGATGAATAACCCCTCTTTGTTCTCAACCTGTGCTGCAGGAAGACCTAATTTGATCTTATATGAGTACTCAATATAACCAATAGAGTTTTTGATCTGTTGGATGTTTGCTGATACACCTGAGTTAGATTTACCTGCAACGACTTTAGTTGCTTTCCACGTTGGTTTTTTACTTACTTTGAACTCTGGGTTGATCTTATTTAGGAAGTATGTAAAGTTAAATGTTGTTCCAGATTTATCTGCTCTCACACAAGTAGTGATAGGCTCATGTGGGAGTTTAAGACCTGCCCGCTTTAAGCGGTTTGTCTGAACCTGCAAAATCAACCATTCTTTTTTTGATAGATTTGATACCATCACCGGAACCTGTCGGCGTATAGTTCACTTTATTACCTGTCGCTGCAAAATACTCGGAAGTCCAAGCTTTATATACAGGTCCCGGGAATGATGCACCTCTACCTTTAATTTCATCTGCATTCACTGCTGTTAATGCTACTGCGGCTGCAAGAATTATTCTCAATGTCATCTTTGTTTCCTTAAAGAAATAAATTATCCATTTTGGATTGAGCGAAGTATAAAACAACTTGGAAACATTTTGGTTACAAAGTTGAATCTTCTGCATTATACTATGCGGTAAGCAATGAATTTATATCAGTTTAACTTGTAGCCTACTCCCCACACAGGAGCAAAATACTCTTTCTCACCTGCAGGATCTATCTTTTTCTTCAGTCTGTTCATCGCTACGTTGATAGTCTTATCATGAAAGTTCACAGAGTCATCACCCCAAACTTCATCACGCAAAAAATCTCTGTCAAGTGGTTGATGAGGATTCTTAACAAAGGTATGTAGAAGTTTGAATTCCAGATTGGTTAACTCTATATGTTTTTTATTTATGAAAAGTTCACGTTTTTGTATATCAAGTGTGAGATCTTTATACTTGATCTTATCACTCGATTTTACACCACTTCGTTTGAGTAATGCCTCAACTCTCAAAAGAAGTTCTTTAGCAGAAAAAGGTTTTGTCATATAATCATCTCCACCCGACTTAAATCCCTCTTCAAGATCACTCTCTTTATCTCTTGCAGTTAGAAAGATAACAGGAGTCTCATAGCCTATCTCTCTCATTTGTGCAACAAACTCACTTCCCTCAACACCAGGGAGATTACGATCTACTATCATCAGAGAAGGATTCTCTTCTTCTAAGAACTGCTCTACATTTTCAGTAGAGAGAAAACCTGCAACTTCATATCCTTCTTTGGAAAGATGATATTCAACTAACTCTAAAATATCTTCTTCATCTTCGATAATTACGATTTCTATATTTTTATTTTCCATAGTACTATAATAGTATGTATTGATAACATTTTGGTTACAAAAAAAGGGGGAGGGAAATAACGAAAGATTTATAGGGTAGGCAATCCCCACCCCAATATGCCATAAAGTAGATGCTATACAGCAAAACCCTTAAGCACAAAGAATATGATCGCAGAAAGTACCGCTGCTGCAGGTACGGTAATGATCCATGCCGCTACGATTTTCTTCACCATTCCACGCTTCACATAGTTCTCACGCAGTTTTCTTTTCAGACTTTTTACTTTTTTCTTTTGTACTTTCAAAGATTCCATTAGATCAACTTGTCTTTTGTAGTCTTCATCTGTTTTAAGGTCTGATAATTCAGCTTTAAGTCTATTTTGTTTCTCAACTTCAACTCTAAGTTTTTCTTGCTTTGCACCCATTTCTTTGCTGTCTAACCACTCTCTGAGGAAACCTACCCCAAAAATAGCACCCACAGCAATGTGTGTAGAAGAAACCGGCAAGCCAAGCTGAGAAGCGATGACCACGGTAATAGACGCAGCCATCATAATGGAAAATGCTCTCATTTGATCAAGCTCAGTGATCTCTGACCCCACTGTTTTGATGAGCCTTGGGCCAAAAAGTGCCAAACCGATAGAGATACCCACACCACCGACAACCATTACCCATAAAGGTATCGCTGCTTTTGTAGAGACTCCATGCGTAGTGAGGGCATCATATACTGCCGCCAAAGGACCTACTGCATTGGCAACATCGTTTGCACCATGAGCAAAACTCAACAGTGCCGCAGCAAAAATAAGCGGGATGGTAAAGAGAAGATTGATCGACTCTCTTGTCACTTCCATGCCTATCACTTTTTTTGCTATTCTAGGTTTTACAATAATAAAAGTAATCGCCGCACCAATACCACCAAACATAAGGGCAATCAAAAAAGTAGGTTTTTTAGTCTGTGGCAAAAAGCTCAATGTATCTACAATAACAGGCCAAACTTTTTTAAGTCCTTTAACCGTCAGGTACGTAATAAATGCCGCTGCCATAAGTGCCACCAGGATAGGTACGACTTTCTTGGCAGCACTTAGTCTGTCCTCTTTAAAAATGATCTGTGATTTGATCACATAAAGGAATATCGCAGCGATCACACCACCAAGTACAGGAGAGATAACCCATGAAGCAGCGATCTTACCCATCGTTCCCCAAGAGACGATAGTAAATCCACCCGCAGCGATACCACCACCAAGTACACCACCAACGATGGAGTGTGTAGTTGATACCGGTGCTTTAAGCCATGTTGCAAGGTTCAGCCAGAGTGCTGCAGCAAGCAGTGCTGCTGACATCGCATAGACAAAGACCATCGGGTCATTACCAAAAGCAGCCGGATCAATGATCCCTTTTTTGATGGTTCCCACAACATCGCCACCGGCGATGAGTGCACCGGAAGCTTCAAAAATAGAAGCGATGATGATAGCCCCACCAATAGTCAATGCTCCGGAACCCACTGCCGGTCCAACGTTATTGGCTACATCATTTGCACCGATATTCATTGCCATATAGGCACCAAAGACTGCTGCTAAAACTAAAAAACCACCATGAGATGCTTGTCCTATGATACTGTTTGCATAAAAAGCCACTGCCACAGCAAAACCTGCACCCAGTAGCATTTTTAATGTATTGTTCATTTTCTACCCTTGTCTAAATTAATGGCGGAATTATAGAAAAAAAGTATTACAATTTTGTTACCAATTTATAACTAAACTGTTTTGATCAAAATAGTGGGGGTTTTTAGAAGAAAGATGGGCATAAATACCCATCTTTAGGAGGTTACATAAATTTTTTGGACAGTGATTACCAGTTAACTTCTGTAGTCAACATGAATGCATCTTGTTCCTCATCAGGATCCAAGGCACTTCCTTTTTCTCCCAGGTAGTTGGCTATGAATTCCACATATTTGTTATATTTATATGTGATACCGGCAATCGTTCTCTTTTTATCACCAGAATTATCATCCATATCAAAATAGTCATATCTACCAATAATACCTACATGGTTCAATTCATCAGCGAGCTCACCTAATCTTAACTCACCATTTACAGAGTACCCTGAACCTGCATATTTTGAAGCTGCATCTTCAGTTGCAATATACTGTGCAGCAAGAAGGAACTCAGGTTGATTATAGACAGCATGGAGACCATACCAGTTTAGATCCTCACCATCAGCACCCGATTTATTACTATTGGCATTCCATTGACCCAAAAATGAAACATCTGCATATGTACTGCTTTTCTTTCTTTTATGCGTACCACCACCAAGAATATGGCCGGTAAGTCTCCACTCAGCACTCAAGCCTTCACCATCTTCGATACCATGATAACCTTCACCATTGAAGAGTCCAAGTTCAGATGAAAAGTGCTCTGTTTTTGTCTTGAAGTTCACACCAAGGTCAGCAGAATTTGTCAAGTGTGCACCTTCATGTGCTTCTACAAAAACTTTAGAGATAGAACGGTAATTCCATCCGCCATGCTCTTCATGATCGATCCAAGGTCTGTGCACCTGACCTATCTCAACTCCGGTAAATGGCAGTACATTATCTAAATAGAGGTATGCATATTTAAGTCTTACTTCCCAGCTTCCTAAGTCTTTATCATCACCTTT
>NATJ01000100.1 GCA_002085305.1 Epsilonproteobacteria bacterium 4484_65
TAGCAGACAAAGCAGCCCTCATCTCCAATGGTCTTATCGATGCTTTTTGGCTGCGTATGACAGTTGCTCTCTCTGTAGGTTTTGCTATTGCACTTGGTACACTTCGTATTTTACTTGGACACCCTATTGCTTACTACATCGTAAGCGGATATATATTAGTTGTCATTGTCACTTTTTTTGCACCTGTTGAAATTATAGGACTTGCCTATGACAGTGGCGGAGTAACAACCTCTACAGTAACTGTCCCACTTGTGGCAGCACTTGGTATCGGTCTTGCCTCAAGTATCAAAGGACGTAATCCTGCCATTGACGGGTTTGGACTCATTGCGTTTGCTTCACTTACTCCTATGATATTTGTACAGATCTACGGAATCATTGTTTACAGCTTGGCGGATACAGGCATTACTCCTTCAAGCGTATCTGAAGCAGTAGCAACAGCAAAAACTGTAGTAGTAGCTTCAACCTATACCTTTTCAGCAATGGATACTTTTATGGAACTCATAGGCGTGATCAAAGATGTAGCTCCTATACTCATAGCCATCTTCTTTTTCCAGTACATCATCATCAAAAAACCAGTGGCTCATTTGCATAAGATAGTCACAGGTATTGTCATGGTTGTCTTAGGACTTTATGCCTTTATCGTAGGACTGGAAATGGGGCTTTTCCCTATTGGTGAAACGATAGCCTTCCAGCTTACAGATATGGGAAATAACCTGCTCATCTATCTTTTTGCATTTCTTATAGGATTCTCTACAACTATGGCAGAACCAGCACTTCTGGCCATAGCGATCAAAGCTGAAGAGATCAGTGAAGGTAACATTAAACAAAATGTACTTAGAATTGTAGTAGCATTAGGTGTAGCTATTGGTATAGGGTTGGGTTCTTATCGTATTGTAGCTGGTGATCC
The DNA here is from genome assembly GCA_002085305.1 of Epsilonproteobacteria bacterium 4484_65. GTDB lineage: Bacteria > Campylobacterota > Campylobacteria > Campylobacterales > Sulfurovaceae > Sulfurovum. The sequence continues at coordinate 908 of NATJ01000100.1, forward strand.
TATACATTATTACATCATTGCAGGATATATGTTGGTCATTATATTTACATACTTTGCACCTAAATACATCGTACCTATCGCATATGACAGTGGTGGAGTAACGACTTCAACTGTCACCGTACCACTTGTAGCCGCATTGGGACTGGGCTTGGCAGAAAATATAGCAGGAAGAAATCCACTTATTGACGGGTTTGGGCTCATTGCTTTTGCCTCACTGTTCCCTATGCTTACCGTAATGGGGTACGGTATCATTGCACAATATAAAGCAAAAAAAACTAAAGGAGACGCATCATGAAATTTATAGCTCTAGTAGCAATCATTCAAGATAAAGATGAAGAAGCAGCTATTAAAGTGGCCAAAGAGGCTGGTGCAGGTTCTGTGACTATCTTACACGGGAAAAACATTGGTCTTGAAGAGAAAAAAGTCTTTTTTGGATTGACACTTGAAGAGAATGTATCTGTACTACTTTTTGTTCTGCCAAGAAAACTTTCCATGAAAGTTATGAAAGCATTGAGAACAACATTTGATCTGGACAACCATGAAAATAGTGGGCTTGCTTTTACTCTGCCGCTAAGTCATGTAGCCGGTCTGGATACTCAAGAGCTTCACAAATTTGAAGACAATATAAAAATTACACTATAGGAGAGAAATATGTTAGTAGAAAAGGTAATGACACCCAAAGAGAAATTGATCATGATATCGCCTATGGCAACAGTGCGAGAAGCTTTAAAACTAATGAAAGATCACAAAGTCCGTTCTGTCATCGTAGATAAAACTAAACCTGACAGTGCTTATGGTCTGGTGACTTTTAAAAATATTTTACAAAGCATTATCGCTGAAGATGGAGATATCGATCTTTTAAATGTATATGATATTGCTTCAACGCCTGCAATTAGCGTCTCTTCCAAACTAAATGTAAAATACGCTGCAAAGATGATGGTACTAAGTAGTATCAAGCGTATCTTGGTAATTGATAATAATGAGCTTCAAGGTATTTTAACCATGACTGACATCATTGAAATACTTATGGATAGTGTTGAGTAACACTATCGCTTATTTTTCACTTTGGGGAAAGTAAGAATAAAGGTACTTCCTTTCCCTTTTTGGGAATCCAAATCCAGTTTTATCTTGTATTCTTTACAGATAGAAAGTACGATATTCAGCCCTATACCAAAACCGCCTCTCTCTTCATTTGCACGATGATAACGTTTAAAGATATCTTCCTGCATCTCTTGATCAATACCAATACCTGTATCTTTAACCTTTAAAACATACTCTTTAAGAGTGATTGAAATACTATCTCCCACATCAGAATATTTAATTGCATTTGATAAAAGATTATCGATCAACCTGTAAGCACTACGTTTATTTATAAACACCTTAGTTGGGTCAAGGTCAAGTGCAATGTTAAGCCGTTTAGAGTCTATAAGTTCCTTCACATACTCTACACGTTCATTAATGATCTTTTTAAGATCCAACATTTCTTTGGGTTGTACTTTTCCTTCAAGCCTATAGGTCAAAGAGCTATACATTACACTCAATCTCTTTGCACTCGCTTCAAGTCGTTTCATCTTCTTTTCATCTACCCCTTTAAGACTTTGTATGGTCATCAATATGGCAGAGATAGGCGTATTGAGTTCATGTGTGGTATCTGAGATAAATTGATCTAAAGACTCTATCTGTTCTCTTACCGGTTTCAAAAACAACCTGCCTAAAAAATATCCTACTACACCCATTAAAAGAAATGAAAATACCAAGTACTCTATGATCTTAATACGCAGTTGTTGCACTGTTTCTAAAAGTTCATTCTCTTTGAGTACAATATAATGTACACCCAGGTGATCACTACTATCTTCTATAACCGTATAACAACATCCATTCTTCATTGAAAAATCTTCATCAAAAGTATTAAAATGCTCTATTTCTGTATAGATGGGCTTTTCATTTTTATCATAATACCCTACTTCAAAACGACAATGTTTCAGTTCTTGTAAAAAAGTTTTTTTATTTAAAGTTTCACTATCATTCTTCATAGCAGCCATAATGATTTCTGATGAAAGCATTCGTGCCTGGTACATCATCTCGAACTTCATAGCACTTTTCATGGCAGTGCGGTTATTTTCAAAGAAAAGATAGCCGATAATGACCAGTAAAACAAAGACCGATGAAAGATATAGTGTTAAAAAGCGAAAAAGGGATGTTCGCTCATACGATGTTAAAACGATAACCCTCTCCTTTTATGTTGTCAAAATACTCTTTTTCAAACATTTTTCTCAGGTTTTTAATATAGGTACGTATCGTTGCATGGGCAGGCATATGCTCATCATCCCATACATTCTCTATGATCTCATCACAAGAGATTATTTTCCCCGTATTACGGATAAAGTACTCCAAAACCTGTGCTTCTTTTTGCCTCATTTCTATAACTTTATCACCCACTAAAATTTGATGTGCTTTAGGGATGAATGTCATACCATCAAACTCTATCTCTTCTTGTAAACGGTAAAGCCTGACAATGTGTTCGATACGGGCATGAAGCTCTTCAAGCTCGAAAGGTTTTTTCAAATAATCATCTGCTCCAAGGTCGAACCCTTTTTTGAGATCTTCTATACCGGCAAGTGAGGTGATGTAGATAGCCGGTGTAGTGTTGCCTATCTCACGAAGGTATGAGAGTATTTCAAAACCATCTATACTGGGTACATTGACATCCAGCAACAACATATCATAGCGATTAGCCCCTATGGCATCTAAAGCTTTTTCACCGTCAAAATAACTCTCTACTTCATACCCACTTTCCAGAAGGAACTCTTCGATGATCTCTTGAAGGATCACATCATCTTCAAGCAATAAAATTTTCATTGACAGCCTTTGGAAGTTATTTATGAATATATTGTAGCATAGACTTTGTGTAGTAGAGTACACATGAGTATTTTTGTGATATAATTCGCCCATGAAAAAATTAACAATAGTCTCAATTATGATTTTAGTCTTACTGTCGGGATGTACTCAAGTAGTAACAGCCCCTATATCCATAGCAGGCTCTGCTGTTAGTGCCACCATAGATGTTACAGGTTCTGCCGTAGGTGCAGTTGTCGGTTCAGACGATGAGGATGAAAAAGATTAAAACGTCCTATTAATGTGACTTCGCATTATTAAACTCTGCGATCTCACTCTCCACCATCGCATCTATCATTCTTACATAAAGATCATTGATAAGATTTGGAGAGAGGTCTAAAGAGATCGCCTGTTCTCTTACTCTGGAGATGACAGCATTTATTCTCTCTTCTGCTTTTACTTCATCTATATTTGTTTTAAAATGGGCTATCTGTTTAATATAATTATTACGTTTTGCGATAAGTGCTACGATCTGTTCATCTACTTCGTCGATCTTTCTTCTTGCTTCATCTAATGTAGTACATTTTGCTGTTTCCATCTTCTATCCTTGGATAATATCTCTATAAAAACTATATTATAGCCTAAAAATATCTGAAATAATATACTTTATACTCTTTAGCTATAATTACTCCATGAAATACAAAAAACACTTACTTTTACCCCTATTGACCGCTACTGTTCTTTCGAGCCATCTCTTAAATGCTTCAGAAGATGCCAATCTGACAACAAGTAAAGACTGGATTCTTTTACCCTATGCATTCACCGCTGACTCTACTGGTTTTGCAGGGGGAGTAGGTGTGATCAAACAAGGACTGTTTCAACCACAAACCACATTGGTTGCTTCTGTATTTTATGGAGCGACACAAGATATTACCATAAATGGAGAACCAGATGAAGCAAACTTTTCCGGAGGCTTCATCTCTTTTACAGACTATAAACTTCCTTATACAGACAGGTTTTTCTTCTCCTTTATGGGACTAAAGAGTTATTTTCCAAAAGCAAAATACTATATTGATGGTTCAAATGACTCCAATCAAGACGATGCCTTCACCACTTCTGGAGATTCAAACTTTTTCTATACAACTTTCCGATATGTCCTGCCCATAGGAGAAGGATTGGACAATCCTGAAGGGCTATACAGACTCCAAGATGGATTTGCTATGGATAGAGAAGGTTATGGTGGTGGTGCTCCCTTTGTGACAGGTAGGACATCTATAGGATTAAAAACATTTTTCCAATCCGA
>NATJ01000101.1 GCA_002085305.1 Epsilonproteobacteria bacterium 4484_65
AGCTCCCGCTTGCCATGATACCAGAGGCATACGCGATGACAGGTTTGTGTTTTTTAAGTTCTTTGATGGCATAGGCTATCTCGATGGATGGCGGCACTGCACCACCTGGAGAGTTCACATTGAGAAGTACACCTTTTATCTTTGGATTTTTTTGAGCTTTCTCTATCTCTTTTATGACCAGATCAGCACTCATTATAGGACCCAGTAGTTCTATTTCCTGAAGATTGGCAGGGTTCAGTGTTGTCTCTGATTTTGGCATAAATACAACAAGGACGATGAGTAGAAAGAGCATCCCCATAAAGTGTTGACCTATCCATTTAATGGTTTTTCCTATAGTACTAAACATATTGTTCTCCTTGAATATAAACTTGTGAAACTGCTTTGGTATGCAAGATCGTCCAAAGGGCTAACTCTTCTTCTCTTTTAGGTGCTTCGGGCAGTGTAACTACAGCAAAATCAGCTAATTTACCTGCTTCTATCTTACCACAGTTAAGTCGAAGTATATCTGCTGCATCTGCGGTAACAGTTTGTAGAAGCTGTGATGAGAGTTCCTGGATGGGAATGTCATTGTGCAGCATCAGTGAGGCTCTAAGCTCATCAAAGATACTTAAAGAGTCATTTGAACTTAGTCCGTCAGTGGCTACAGAAAAAGGAAGGTTAAGCTCTTCTATCTTAAGTCTCCCACATCCTAAATAACGGTTTGAACGAGGACAGTGGGCGATGGAGTGTCCCTTGTCAGCTAAGTAGTTCAACTCTTCTTTTGTAGCCTGTACACAGTGTGTGAAATGTGTCGGGTAGGTATCGAAAGCGTGCATGAACTCTTCTATGTTCGTTACAGGTGTTGAAGTGTTAAAGTATTTTTCAAAAAACGCTTCAAAATCACCGGAACCTGACTCAAGCCACTCTCTTTCAGCTTGTGATTCCAAAAAGTGGGCAGAGAGAGGCAGGTCATTTTGTTTAGCTACATTAACCGCTTTTTGTAAAATGATGGGATGCACAGAGTAGGGTGAGTGTATAGCCACCGCAGGTGTGATACGAGAACTTTTCTTGCAACTTTGCGATGCTTTGACCCTCTCCATAAAATCACCATAAAGCATATCTGCATACATGGCATTGGAACCTATGAGTTCGTTGAAGAAAACAACACGTTGCGGCGTTTTCTCACACACTTCCAGTTCATTACCAAAACTCGATATGGCTCCAAATGTGGTGATACCTGAGCGCATCATCTCTTCACACTCTTTTTGCATCATGTTATTATCACAAGCACCCATGAGGTCATCACGATGTTTGATGACAGAGTCAAGCCAAGGCATGAATGAGCCGTATTGGAGTGAAGTTTTATTTGCTGAGAACTCCAAATGTACATGGGTGTTGATAAAGCCGGGGTAGAGTATGGAATTTGCTTCTGTTTGTATTACTTTGGCATCCGGATACTTCTTTTTAAGTGTTTCTAAAGTGTCTATGTCTTGAATAGTACCTGTAAATGCAACAGCTTTATTTTGAACAAAGCCATTAGGTGTATAGATAAAGTCTGTATTTATTATCTTCATTTTGCCTCATGTTAATAGTATTTAGATAAAATAATACCCAAATAATATAAACAAGGTGTAACCATGAAAATCGTAGTAATCCAAGGTCCAAACTTAAACATGCTAGGTATTAGAGAACAGAATATCTATGGTCAAATGAAATTAGAGGATATTCATTCACAAATGAAATCATTTGCAGAACAAAACAAACTTGAAATTGAATTTTTTCAAAGTAACTTAGAGGGTGAGATCGTTGATCGTATCCAAGAGTGTATCGGTGAGGCTAGCGGTATCATTATCAACCCGGCGGCTTATACACATACCTCTATCGCGATCCGTGATGCTATTGCAGCTGTGCAGCTTCCGACACTTGAAGTACATCTTTCAAACATTCACCAAAGAGAAGAGTTTAGACATAAGTCACTTATAGCACCTGTATGTGCAGGGCAGATCATAGGTATGGGACCATTTGGTTACCACTTGGCAATGGTTGGTATGACACAGATACTTTCTGAAGTATCTGCAATGAAACAAGCGCAGCAGTAATGCATACATTGGCTTTAATCTCGTTCCCATCGTCTCGATGGGAATGCATATATAGCTTTTTGATGACGAAATAACTTCCAATTAATTAAAATATTGAATATGCATTCCCACTCAGGAGAGTGGGAACGAGCTTTTTTAGAAAAAAATACTTTTTAGGACTTTCAATGAACTACATGCTTAAAGATGAAAATGCTATTTACTATGAATGTGGATACAGTTGTGATAATGCACTTTATCTCTCTTTAGGTTCTGAAGCCTTTTTTATTACAGATAGTCGTTATACTCTTGATGCTCAGCAAAATGTAAAAGGTGCAAAGGTAGTAATAGACGGTGACCTTTATGGACGTGCTGTAAAGTTACTCAAAAAAGCCAAAGTGAAAAAAGTTGTTTTTGATCCTAAAGAGTGGTCTGTAGCAGGCTTTGAGAAAGTGACCTCACACTGTAAAGTCACTTTTAAGGCAGAGTTGGATCTTTCGCATAAAAAGCGTATTATAAAGAGTGATGAAGAGTTGAAGATATTGGCTAAAGCTGCAAAACTTGGAGCTAAAGCTTTTAAATCATTGGCTAAAGAATTCAGTCAAAATGGTTTTGGAAAGAGTGAATATGCTTTAACCCATACAGCAAAGTCTATTCTGGGTGGTTTTGGAAAGTATGAATTGAGTTTTGATCCTATTGTCGCTGTGAATGCAAATGCAGCTAAACCTCATGCTATGCCTACTAAAAAGAAACTGAAGAAAGGTGACCTTTTACTTGTTGATGCAGGGTTAAAATATAAACGTTACTGTTCAGATCGTACACGTACGGTAGAAGCAGGTAAAGACTTTAAGTTTAACACCAAGCAAACGTTTAAACGCAAAAAAATACAAAAAGCCTATGACACTGTACTTAAAGCCCATGACCATGCCATAGCCAAAGCACGTTCAGGCATGAAAGCTAAAAAGGTAGATGCTCTCACGCGAGACATCATCACTAAAGCCGGGTTTGGAGAGTATTATGTGCACTCTACAGGACATGGTGTGGGGCTTGATATCCATGAGATGCCATACATTTCAACCAGATCAGATACGATCATTGAAGATGGAATGGTTTATACCATTGAGCCTGGTATTTACATACCGGATGAGTTTGGTATACGCATTGAAGATATGGTAGCCATGGTAGATGGGAAAGTAGTAGTGTTGTAGGAGCAGATTCAATATCTGCCTATAAAAGGAAAAAAGATGGTAAAAAGAAAACAACTCAATGAAAAACACACATTGATTTTCACACCACATTTCCCCTATAATACAAAGAGTAAGGGTGGATACAAAGCACTCCTTGGTATCGGTGGTAATATAGGTGATGTTGTACGTCGTTTTGAACATCTGTTTTGGTATTTGAAACGTTCGTCTTTTATACATATGATAGAGACGGCACCTATCTTGAAAAACCCTCCTTTTGGATATTTGGAACAAGGTGATTTCTATAACTCATTGATACTTGTAGAGACAGACTTGACACCACGGGCATTATTACGATATATGTTACGTGTAGAGAAAGTTTTTGGACGTAAGCGTCTTTTTAAAGATGGACCAAGAACGTTAGATATAGATATAATATTTTATGAAAATGTAAAAATGGATACAAAGCGCTTAACTTTGCCTCATCCTGCTTGGATGCAAAGAGACTCTGTGTTGATTCCATTGTCAATGATGAAAGGGTATATATGATCAACGAAACATTTGTAGCTTCTGATCCTAAAGGTGCGTATGAACAGGCAGTCCAAAAATATGGTAATGATGTATCTCTTGTGTCTGCAAAACAATTGAAATATGATGATGGTGTATTGCGATGTGAAGTAGTCATTGCTGTACCAACAGAGCTTTTCATGGAAAAATCTTTCGGTGATATGTCGATGGATAACAGTAGCAGTGATGAAGATGAGACATTACTCGAAGAGATAGGTGAACTTAAAGCACAATTGGAGCAGATGAAAGATGGTTTGCTGGAACTGGATGAGTCTAGTAATGTTGAGTCTAACAGTATCATAGAAGAGGTCAAAGCACTTTTTATGGAAAAAGGTATTTCAGCGCGTTGGCTTGATGAAATGTTCAGATCGCTTATTGGTACACCTGTGGTGGAAGAGACATCACTTTTAGTCTCTTATTTGATTGAAGAGATAGATGAGATACTTAAAGTAAAAGAAGAAGACTTTAGTACACCAAAAGTGATGATGCTTGTAGGTCCTACAGGTGTTGGCAAGACCACAACTATTGCCAAACTTGCAGCACGTTATGCCTACTTGTTAGATAGACCCTATAAAGTGGTATTGTTAAATCTTGACAGCTATAAAGTGGGAGCCATAGAACAGCTTGCACACTATGCAGACATTATGCAGATAGAGCATCACTCTGTCTCATCGGTGGAAGAGTTTAAAGAGCAGCTGGAACAGTTGGTAGATTATGATGTTATACTTATAGATACTGCCGGTATGTCTCCGTATGATACGCAAAAATTTATCAACACAGTGGAGTTCGTGAATTCAGATGGTACTATAAACATGGAAGTACAACTTGTACTCTCTGCAACGGTTAAATATGAAGATATGGAAGATATCTATAAGAACTTTTCCTTTTTAAACCTTGACTCTGTGATCATCTCCAAGTTTGATGAGACAAGGCACTTTGGAACACTCCTGAATTTTATGTTACTCTATAAACTTCCTATGAGTTATTTCTCTATAGGACAAGAGGTCCCGGATGATCTTTTACTTGCAAATAAAGAGTATCTTTTGGAACATTTTATTGGTGATATAGATGAAGGCTGAAACGCAAGCTCTCCACTTGGAAAAGATGATGCAAAAGCATAAACTTTTTCCTGAATATGAATTGGCACTTTCTCCTATTCAAGTGAAGAAAAAAGACTTAAAAAAACTTACTTCCGGAGATCTGTTTCTTTTAGGGATGCATCGTCTGGATATGATACTTCTCGAAGAGGGAAGCATCTCTGCAAATGTTGTGTTGAACGAGAGTGGAAATAGTAGTAAAATAAAAATCATACAACTTAAAAAAAGTACGACAGTACAGACTAATAGTAAAAAATATGAAGTAGTTGAACTTTCTTTTGGTATGATCCAAAGCAGAACACTGGAAGTAGGACATCAAATAGAAACAGCACAGCTGAATCTACAAGAAATTTTACTTCATGTCGATGGAAAAAATATAGCAAAAGGCTCTTTAGTCAATGTGGATGAAGAGATAGCTGTACAGATAGATGAGGTAAGAAAATGACAAGAATTATAAGCGTTAAAATGCAATGCAATAAATCACTAAATGATTTGTGTGAAATTCAGTACAGTGAGGCATTAAATGCTGAATCTTAACAAGAAAGTATTGGTAGGTATGAGTGGTGGAGTTGACTCAACTGTTACGGCTATCTTACTCCAAAAAGAGGGGTATGAGGTTGAGGGTGTTTATATGAAACTCCATCATAAAGAGGGTTATCATGAAGAGAATTTTTCCAAAGCAAAACGTGTAGGGGATTACCTGGGTATTAAAGTACATTTTCATGATCTGAGTGAAGCGTTTGATAAAGAGGTCTATAGTTATTTTGTGGAGAGTTATAAAGCAGGACTTACCCCTAACCCTTGTGTGATGTGTAACCGTACCATCAAGTTTGGAAAAATGATCGAGTTTGCCGACAGCGTGAATGCAGACTATGTGGCTACAGGACATTATGTACGTTGTGACGGTGAGTATTTTTATATGGCAGATGATCCGACCAAAGACCAGAGTTATTTTCTTTGTGAAGTAAAAAAGGAAGTTTTACCCAGACTTCTCTTTCCTCTTGCTACATGGATAAAAGAAGATGTCAAAGCCTATGCTGCAAATATAGGAGTGCTCCAAGACTTTGCTACACAAAAAGAGAGTACAGAGATCTGTTTTGTAGAAAACACCTATGATGAAGTGTTGGCTAAACATATGAACATAGATATTCCCGGTGAAACAATAGATACAGAAGGAAATGTTGTAGGTACACACAAAGGTTACATGCACTATACCATTGGTAAACGCAGAGGTTTCTTTGTTAATGGTGCCCATGATCCGCATTTTGTTCTTGCCATTAAACCTGAAGAAAACCAGATCGTTGTAGGTACAAGAGAAAAACTGGCAGAGAGTGCTTTTAGTGTCAAACAGCTTAATCTTTTTGAAGAGTTGACAGATTTTACTTGTCATATAAAAGTGCGTTACCGTACCCATGCAGTACCTTGCAGTGTCAAGATAAAAGATGGCATAGCTAAAGTAGTTCTGGATGAACCGGTCTTTGGATTGGCTCATGGACAGATCGCTGCGTTTTATGAGGGAGACAGGTTACTTGGAGGTGGAGTTATCTGTTAAATTTAGAGATTTTCTTTAGAGAATTTTACTTACTTTTCATCACTCTTGCTCTCATCCTCTTGAATGGAGTGTGTATGTGACGGCTCAAAAGTAAATAGTTTGTTTTTTAACTTTTTCCTTTTTTTCTCTTTCTCAGACTTTTCTTTTCTCACTGAAGCGATCCACAATCGATTGATCAAGAAGTAAATGAGAGATGAGACGACGATAGAGTAGAATGCTGTACCTGTATAGAGTGGTATAATGATATTATCCCAATTTTCACTGAACCAATCCATCGTTATTTCAATATCTGAAAGTCCTTCCCGTCCCAATATCAAATTACCTGTAAGGTATTCCATATAGTACATGGGTGGCATGGTAAAAGGATTGAAGCGCAAAAATGGTGTTGTTGCCATCACTCCAAGCATCTGCATAGGCATAGGGATAAACCCCCAAAACAGACCTATTAAAACACCTCTACTGACACTTTTTCTATTAATGCTTAAATATTCACGTGGGAGATTGTATTTTTCTATAAACTTGTCAAGCTTGGAGCCTGAAGATTTTTTCTTAAACGCTTTTCTAATCATGAAAAATATAAATCCAAATAAATTATTTTATAATAGTGTAGTATCGACGAGCTTTAAATCACCTTGAACCCTCTGAATGGGCTTCATTCAGAGGGTTTATATCAAGTTTTGTGTAAAATACGCATAAATAACTATCACGTGAAGTAACTAATGAAGCGTGGGACATAAAGGTATATTATGAGCGGATATATGATTTTTTCTGGAACATCAAACCCTGAACTCTCTGAGGAGATAGCAACTTACCTTGAGATGCCTCTTTCTGAGGCAAAAATCAATCGTTTCTCAGATGGAGAGATCTCTGTGAAGATTTCAGAGAGTGTACGTGGGAAAGATGTCTTTATCATCCAGCCTACTTCTGCACCGGCAAATGCCAACTTGATGGAACTACTTATCATGACAGATGCATTGAAACGTTCATCTGCGAATTCTATTACTGCAGTAGTGCCGTATTATGGATATGCAAGACAAGATAGAAAAGCGGCTCCCAGAGTTCCTATTACTGCAAAACTTGTCGCAAACCTTATGGAAACAGCGGGGATCACGCGTATGGTAACAGTAGATCTACATGCGTCACAAATACAAGGTTTTTTTGACATCCCTGTAGATAACCTTTATGGTGCTATTTTGTTTATGGATTACATCAGAGCAAAAAACTTTAAAAACCCTATTATTGCTTCTCCGGATATTGGTGGTGTGGCAAGAGCAAGATACTTTGCCAATAAGCTTGGATTAGATATGGTTATCGTTGATAAACGTCGTGAAAAAGCCAATGAAAGTGAAGTAATGAATATTATTGGTGATGTAGAGGGTAAAGATGTCATCCTCATCGATGACATGGTTGATACTGCGGGAACGATGGTAAAAGCTGCATCTGCACTTAAAAAGCTTGGAGCCACTTCAGTAATGGCATGTTGTACACACCCGGTACTTTCGGGACCGGCGTATGAACGTATAGAAGAGGGTGAACTAGATGAGCTTGTAGTAGCAAACACGATTCCTATGACAAAACAGTCCAAGAAGATCAAAATGCTTTCAACAGCATCCATGCTTGGTGAAGTGATCAGAAGAGTACATAATAACGAGAGTGTAAATTCACTTTTTGAGGCAAATACATAAAAAGGAAGTGGAGACTTTAGTCCCACTTAAAATTATTAGCTAATAAAAAGGTGTGTCTATTTCTAAGTTAGTACTTTTTTGGGCATTAAAAATATAAATTTATGCAGATTGCAGGTGGGACTGAAGTCTCCACTTCCAAGAGCAATAACTATTGGATAGTTAGTAAGGAAACAACATTGGCAAAAGCAGTACCACAAGCAAACATACGTAACTTTTCTATCATCGCACATATTGACCATGGAAAGTCTACACTGGCTGACCGTATCATACAAGAGTGTGGGGCGGTGTCAGACAGACAGATGTCTGCACAGGTGATGGATACGATGGACATAGAAAAAGAGCGTGGTATTACCATTAAAGCTCAGTCTGTACGTTTGGACTATGAAAAAGATGGAGAGCCATATATTTTAAATCTTATTGACACTCCTGGTCACGTGGACTTCTCTTATGAAGTAAGTCGTTCTTTGGCTTCGTCTGATGGAGCATTGCTCATTGTAGATGCTGCGCAAGGTGTGGAAGCACAAACGATTGCCAATGTTTACATAGCCATTGAAAATGACCTTGAACTTTTACCCGTAGTAAATAAGATAGATCTTCCTGCAGCAGATCCGGACAGAGTACTTTCAGAACTTGAAGAAGCTATTGGCATTGATGCTACAGAACATAACCTTGTCTCAGCTAAGACGGGTGTAGGTGTGGCAGAACTTGTAGACAGTATTATAGAACGTATCCCTGCGCCAGTGGGTGATGCAGATGCACCGCTTAAAGCACTTATTTATGACTCCTGGTTTGATAACTATCTTGGGGCATTGGCACTTGTACGTGTCTTTGACGGTAAGATATCTAAGGGACAGATGGCAAAAGTAATGGGGACCAAAGATGACCACCAGGTACTTAATCTTATGTATCCAAACCCAGTAGCGCCTATCAAAACAGAGGAAATACGTACCGGTGAGATAGGTATCGTGGTGATGGGTCTTAAAACGGTTGATTCTCTTAAAGTGGGAGATACTATTACCGATGCTAAAAACCCTACAGCAGAACCTATACACGGGTTTGAACCGGCTAAACCATTTGTTTTTGCAGGTATTTACCCTATAGAAACTGATAAGTTTGAAGAGTTGCGTGATGCACTCAATAAACTCAAACTCAATGATGCTTCACTAAGTTTTGAGCCTGAAAGTTCCATGGCGTTGGGGTCTGGTTTTAGAACAGGTTTCTTGGGTATGTTGCATATGGAGGTGGTTAAAGAGCGTTTAGAGCGTGAATTTAACCTCGAACTCATCGCTACTGCACCAACGGTTGTGTATAAAGTTGAACAGACCAATGGGGAAGAAATTGAGATACAAAACCCTTCCGAACTTCCCGAACCACAAAAGATAAACAAGATTTTTGAGCCGTATGTCAAAGCGACTATCTTAACACCTCAAGAGTATGTGGGTAACCTCATTAAACTACTGAATGACCGTCGCGGTATACAGATAAAAATGGATTACTTGAATGAAACACGGGTACTTTTAGAATATGACATTCCTATGAATGAGATCGTGATGGATTTCTACGATAAGTTGAAGTCTATTACTAAAGGGTACGCGAGTTTTGACTATGAACCTATAGGGTTTAGGGAAGGTAACCTTGTGAAGCTTGACATACGTGTGGCAGGAGATGTGGTAGATTCACTTTCTATCATTGTTCCTGAAGATAGAGCACGCAATAAAGGACTTGCTTTTGTGGCACAGCTTAAAGAACTCATTCCTAGACAACTTTTTGAAGTAGCCATTCAGGCAAGTGTTGGGAACAACGTCATCGCACGTTCAAACGTGAAGTCTATGGGTAAAAACGTGACTGCTAAGTGTTATGGCGGAGATATTACACGTAAAAGAAAGCTTTTAGAGAAACAAAAAGCTGGTAAAAAACGTATGAAGTCCATCGGTTCTGTTCAAGTCCCACAAGAAGCATTTATGGCTGTTTTAAAGTTGGATAGCTAATGGGTATGGGCTGGGCTTTACATATACATATCCTTGCAGCCATCGCATGGATAGGTGGTTCTATCTTTATGTTTGCTCTTGGCGTGACCATGACAGATAAAAAAGCACAAAAAGCAGTCTATCCTCACATTGGACCTATCTTTGGCTACTTTGAAGTTGTTGCACTGATGTTCTTACTTGGTACAGGCTCCTACATGATCACAGACTATGGGCTTATAGAGCTTCTTTTTACGGATTATCATTCTGAGGTCATAGATGCTTTACGTATAAAACTTTGGATGGTACTGGTACTTTTGATCGTAACGGTCATACACTTTGTCATTGCCCTTAAAACGAACAATACAGAACGTACAAAGATTCAACACCTTGTCTCACGAGGTTCTTCAATGCTTATCTTCTTTTTGAATCTCTTTGTCTTGCATTATGCTATGGTGATCAGAGATATACTTTAGAAGTATGTTTTTTGATCACTTTTAAAATGTATAAGATAAGAGAGTAGATATGAAAATTACAGTGATATTTTTATTGTTATGTAGTGCAGTGTTCGCCGATGTTTTAAAAGTAAAAGATAAATTTCCTTACGATAGTTTTATAGATCAATTTGAAAAGAAATTGGCTATTACGCCTCAAACCAGAGAGATCATTATTTCATTCAGTAAAAAAAATGGTAAAGCGGTTAAAGCCTTTTTACAGACCCATAATGGGTACCTGGAGAAGAAACAAGCAGTGTATCTGGCAGATGTAAGTTCTGCA
>NATJ01000102.1 GCA_002085305.1 Epsilonproteobacteria bacterium 4484_65
CTTTAAGCAGAGGGAGATAAAGATCTGGCTGTTCGGCAGCCGGTATGATCTTCCCGGCAAAAAGTACGCTAGAGTAGAGTATGATCAGAAAAAAACTTTTGTATAATCTCTTTATTAAATGTATCATATCTCTATTCCTATTATTGATAATTAATGTACTTAGGTGTTTCCTTGATCCTCACACCATTAACAGATTCCAAGCCCAAAACTTGTTTAGGAGTCATTAAATAAGGTTTGTCTTGATTGAAAAAGAGTTTAAATCCACTTGCAACTTTGTTTGATATTCTTTTTGTATATATGCTATTATAGATTGATACTTTCAAGCCTGCTGATCCAAATCCATCCAGATTAAATACAAGATTGATATTATCATAAGTTTTAATATCCTTTTTATTTGTAAGCATTGAGTGTCTAAACATATGCACAATGAGTATCTTTTTCTCTTTAATCCCATGTTTTTTCATATAATTACTCATTGCATCCTGTACCTGATTCACCTGATTACCAGTAATATGACCAATGATCTTACCGGGCCGGATACCTACTCCATGAACTTTAAACTCGGGATCAATCGCTATATGTACATTTTTATATTTAAGATACTTCAATACAGATTTAACAGATTGCAGGGGAGTTTTGTTTCCCAATTGAAGATCAAGAAAGAGTGCAAAACCATGTTTATTTGCTGCATGGATATAGGGCATTAGTTTTTGACTGGAAAGTGTACTAATATAATTTTTATTTTCTCCAGGATGAATGGTAGCCATATCATATATAATATCAAATCCAGGCACAATATTTTGATTGCCACTTGCTTTTTTATATTCATTGGCTTTTGCTTTAATGATCGGAATGATCGCTTCAAGGCTGTATTTACCAAGTACACCCATTGACCTGATACCGGGACGTCCATAGTATGCTACTATCATTTCATTTTCAGTTGGTAGCTGCTGTGACTTGGCTACATTTTTCATCTGTGCTGATGCTGTTGATGTAACTCCCAGTAGTGTAATACCAACAGATATCATAACTATTAAGGCAGAGCGTATTTTGAATTCCATTGATTTCCTTTGTTCTATGGTTTTGAAACAGGAATATTTAGATGATGAGCTTTAAATTGTTTTATATGGAAGGGTAACAATATTATATGCTTCCGGCAAAGAAGCAGAAGGTAAACATTTCCATTTTTTGGTCAGTTTCTGCTTCAGTGCCAGAGAAAGTGCTTGAAGTTGTAACTCTGCTTCTTGTAGTGGAATATTATCTACTTCTATGAAAACCTGTATTTTCTCTTCATCTTTACCTTGGTAGATATGATAGTTATTTATCTGTAATGTATGAAAAAGATGTTTAACAAGATGATGAAATCTTTGGTGCTCTTCACCTTTGTATTCCAACACTAAATAGTTTGTATGATCATCTTTAAGAAGTGGAACTGCAATGATAAACTGTCTGTCGAGATGTTGATCTAAAACTAGGGGAGTTAATGGTTCATCTATGCGTTCAAACTTGGCATAGAAAGTACGATTGTTGAACTGTATCTGTTCAACAATCGAAGGACGTTTAATGTAGTAATGATCTGTAGTAAATTCTAAATCAAAAACTTTAATAATTCGACCTAATAGATTGATTTTTCATAAATTACAAAATTAGAAGCAAGTTCTTTCATCTCATCTTTAATTTTTGCATGAAGATCATGGTCATTTACATTGTCAAGAACATCAGCGATCTTGTTTGCGATGATCTCAAATTCTGCTTCTTTCATCCCTCTACTTGTAAGTGCAGGAGAACCAATACGTACACCTGAAGTGACAAATGGACTTCTTGTTTCACCTGGTACAGTGTTTTTATTTACAGTGATACCTGCTGCGCCGAGTGCTGCATCAGCATCTTTACCGGAGAAGTCTTTATCAAGGAAAGAAACCAATACAAGGTGGTTGTCTGTTCCACCAGAGACTACATCATATCCTCTTGCTACCAGTACTTCAGCAAGCTTAGAAGCATTTGCTTTGACTTGTTTCGCGTGTGTCTTCCATTCGTCAGATAGGTTGTGTTTAAATCCAACTGCTTTCGCTGCAATCACATGTACAAGAGGTCCACCTTGAAGACCTGGGAAGATAGCAGAATTGATCTTCTTAGCTACATCTTCATCATTTGTCATGATCATACCACCACGAGGTCCGGCAAGTGTTTTGTGTGTTGTTGTGGTTACTACATCTGCATATGGGAATGGGCTAGGGTGTTCACCTGCACATACTAAACCGGCAATATGAGCGATGTCAGCAAACAAGATAGCACCAACCGCGTCAGCGATCTCTCTAAACTTCTTGAAGTCTATCTCTCTTGCATAGGCAGATGCACCACATACGATGATCTTTGGTTTTACGATTTGAGCGATCTCCATTACTTTTTCATAGTTAATGCGACCATCAAGCTCAACACCATAGGTAAAGCTTGAGTAGTTCTTACCTGAAAAACTTGGCTTCGAACCATGTGTCAAGTGACCACCATGGCTTAAGTCCATACCTAAGATCTTCTCTCCTGCTTTAAGAAGTGCTGCATACACTGCACCATTTGCCTGAGATCCTGAGTGTGGTTGTACATTCGCATAGTTACAGTCAAAAAGTTCACATGCTCTGTCGATAGCTAGTTGCTCAACTACATCAGCAAATTCACATCCACCATAATATCTTTTGTATGGGTAGCCTTCTGCATATTTGTTTGTAAATACAGAACCCATCGCTTCCATTACTGCAGGAAGTGTAAAGTTCTCAGAAGCGATCATTTCTAAGTGGTCTGTTTGTCTTTCTCTTTCGTTTTCAATAGCTTGAAAAATTTCTGGGTCAAAACTTTCTATTGCGTATGACATTGTATTCCTTCTTCATTCTTCTCTTGGACTCTTTTTTTACATGCAGCTACATCTATACAGAACATACCTTTACCTTTTTTAGCAGGTTTTAGCTCTTCCATATTTTCATTACCACATTTTTTACACTTGTTCTCTTCTGCACAGATAGGAGCAAGCTCAGGTCTTGGAGCTTCAGGTTTCATAGCTGGGAACAACAATACATCACGGATGCTGTGTTGGTTGGTCAGCATCATCACAAGTCTGTCAATACCAATGCCTTCACCGGCAGTTGGTGTCATACCGTAGCTGAGAGCTTTTACATAGTCAGTATCCATATGCATCGCTTCATCATCACCAGTAGCTTCTTTTGCATCAACCTGTCCCTTAAATCTTTCATACTGATCGATAGGGTCATTAAGTTCAGAGAAGCCGTTAGCTATCTCTTTCCCTGCCATAAAGAGTTCAAAACGCTCTGCGATGTCTGGATTATCATCAGATCTTCTGGCAAGTGGTGAAATATCTACCGGGAAATCTGTGATATAAGTAGGGTTGATCAGTTTTCCCTCCACAAATTCGTCAAAAAGTTCAGCTTGCAAGTAACCGAGAGTAAGGTTAGTATCCACTTTCACATTATGCTCAGAGAGATACGCTAATGCTTTTTCTTTGTCATTCGTAACATCTGCAGGTACGCCACCTATACTTGTAAGAGACTCTATGTATGGAATCTTTGCAAATGGTGTAGTAAAGTCTATTTCCACGTCACCATATGGGAGTTTTCTTTCAAATCCAAGGTTATCAAAGAGGTAATCAAATAACGCTTCAGTGATCTCCATCAACTCTATGTATGTTTTGTATGCCCAGTAGAACTCGATCATCGTAAACTCAGGGTTATGCGTTTGATCCATCCCTTCATTTCTAAAGTTTCTATTTATCTCAAAAACTGCTTCCATACCACCAACGATGAGACGTTTGAGGTAAAGCTCAGGTGCGATACGCAAGTAACGTTCAACATCCAAAGCATTATGATGTGTCACAAATGGTTTAGCATTTGCTCCACCGGGAATAGGGTGCATCATAGGTGTTTCTACTTCTAAGAACTGTTTCTCTTCAAAGAATCTTCTCACCAAAGAGACAATTTTAGAACGCATAATGAAGTTTTCTTTCACTTCCGGATTCATGATCATATCAAGGTAACGTTGTCTATATCTAAGTTCATGGTCTTGGAGTCCGTGGAACTTTTCCGGCAGTGGGGAGATAGATTTGGAGACAATTCTCATCTCTTTACAATGAAGTGTAAGTTCACCCGTTTGTGTTACAAAAGGATACCCTGTTGCTTCAATGATGTCACCCACTTCAAAAAGTTTTTTTGCCACTGTATTGTAAAAACCTTCAGGAAGTTCATCTCTATTGTAATAGATCTGAACCAATCCATCTGCATCTTCTATCTTGGCAAAAGCAGCTTTCCCCATAATACGGATAAACTTGAGTCTACCTGTAAGTGAATAGGTTTTACTCTCATCTTTTTTCTCATCAGCATCTTGTTCTTTGACGTAATCACACTCTTCTAAAAATTGTGTAGAAGGTGTACCTTTCTGTACTTGATTAGGATAAGGGTTGATTCCCTCTTCTCTTAATTTCTCTGTTTTTTTAATACGCTCTTGAATATATTGATTTTCAAATATCAAGGTTTCTCCTATATTGTAATGTATATTTCTTTTGTAATGTATCGTCTTATTTTTGCAGTAGACTTATTTCTGTTGGCACTTTTCACAAAGTCCAACGATCTTCATCGTATGGTCTGTCATTTGGAAATTGAATTTTTTAGCGATCTTCTCTTGTTGTGCTTCGATGGTCTCATCAAAAAATTCAATGATCTCTCCGCAAGCGGTACAGATAAGATGATCATGGTGTTTTTTAAGACCAAGTTCATACTTTTTACCTTGTGCTCCAAATGAGATAGAGCTTGCAATATCTGACTCTTCAAGCAGGGTTAAGGTACGATAGACCGTAGCAATGCCGATGTTGATCTCCGGGTACTCTTTTTTAAGAAGCATATAAATGTCTTCTGGTGTAAAATGCCCCTCATTCTCATAAAGGAATTTTAAAATAAGTTCTCTTTGTTTGGTGAACTTGAGTGTATTGCTTTTCAGTAATGTTTTAAATTTTTCTAAAAGATGAGGATATGTAATCATAAGTGACCTTTAATGGGTTGCCATACTTGTATTGTTATCTACGGTTGCATTTTTCTCTTTTGTATTTACTTCTGTGCTATTTGTTTCATTTAGATTTGCAACTTCTTTGAGTACTTCTGTTGTAGATGATTTTTCCAAACCCAGTACCTTTGGATCAAGATTGATAATGCTTGAACCTGCTGCTGTCAAATAAGGATAAAGCACAGAGTCTTGAATATATTTTTCTAAATTATCTTTTACCAGTGTTACATTTGAGAGGGCTGTAACGATAAGTGCAAAAATAAGAAAATATTTTCCTCCTCCAGCGATAAAACCAAAAAGACGATTCAGAAAGCCTAAGCCACTGGCAGATGTAAGTTTTGAGAAAATAGAACCCAATATAGTTGCACTCAACCAAACAATAATAAGAACAGCAAGAAAACCAAGAAGTTTAAGCAATGCAGTGTTTTCCAGATGAAGGAAGTTTGTATCTATAAATGCAGCAGCCGTTGGACTAAAACGAGAGGCAAAATAAACACCACCGACAAGCCCAACAAGTCCAAATACTTCTTTGATAAATCCATTCATAAAACCTTTAATACCCAAAATAAGTACTATGGCTCCAATAGTAATATCAAAATAGTTAAAGTCTATCATTGAAAAATTTTCCATACATTCCTCTTTAATTTACTAATTTTTGTGTATTGTATCTATAAAACTTACTAAAAATGCTTTTTAGTAAGCTTGTGTTGCTTTTGATAGTTCATCCGCTTTGTTGGCATACTGTAAAGCAATATCACGGGAGATCTTTCCATCTTTAAGGAACTTCAAGAGTGCCTGTGTCTGCGTTTGCATACCTGTATCACCTTGACCCAACTGCATTTGTGAATAGATCTGGTGTACTTTATCTTCACGGATAAGGTTGGAGATCGCATGATTGGTGATCAATATCTCTGAAGCAGCTACACGTCCACCACCAAGTTTAGGCAGAAGTGCCTGAGCGATAACCGCCACAAGTGATGATGAGATCATGGCTCTGATCTGCGGTTGTTCATCTCCGGAAAATACATCAATAATACGGTTGATCGTACCAGCTGCAGAAGAGGTGTGAAGTGTACCAAAAACAAGGTGCCCGGTTTCCGCTGCCGTGAGTGCAGCTTCTATGGTCTCTTTATCCCTCATTTCCCCGATGAGGATGATGTCTGGATCCTGACGCATTGCAAACTTGAGTGCTGTGGCAAAACTTTTTGTATCTTCACCGACACCCCTGTGTGAGAAAACACATTTTTTATTTTGGTGTATAAACTCCACCGGATCTTCTACTGTAACAACGTGTTTGTGCTCATATAGGTTGATTTCATTCAACATAGCAGCAAGCGTAGTTGATTTACCGGAACCTGTTGGACCGGTTACCAGGATGAGACCTTTTTCTCTTTGCATAAGTTTTTTATAGATCTCCGGTGCGCCAAGGTCATCCAATGAAGGTATATCTATAGGAATGGTTCTAAATGCAGCGGCAGTATCGCCCAAAGTACGATAGTAGTTTGCTCTAAAACGACCAATGCCGGGAATTAAAAGTGCAAAGTCAAGTTCATCGTACTCTTCGAAATGTTGTTTTTGTTTTTCTGTGATCAAAGAGTAGCACATCTCTTCAATATCTTCACCCGTAAGTTTAGGAAGATTAACAGGTTTGAGTGCACCATCAAGTCTGATCTGTGGTTCTGTCCGACTCACAAGGTGTAAGTCAGAAGCACCATGTGAAACAACACTCTGAAGTAATTTTTTTATATCGAAAGCAGCCATATTTTTCCTTTAGGTTTTTTCTAGTTTTTCTTGATAGAGTGATTCATTATATCCAACTATGACATGACCATCAAATGTAATAACAGGTCGTTTAATGAGCATATTCTCTTTGCTTAACCAGGTTTGTTTATCATCATCACTTAGGTCAAGTTCTTTGAGTTTTAGGGTTCTGTATGTAGTACCTCTGGTATTAAAAAGTGTCTTGATGTCAGTATGCTTAAGCCATCCACCTACAACGTCTTTTGTAACTGGTGTTTCCCGAAAATCTACAAACTCATAAGGTATTTCTTGTGCCTTAAGATACTTTATGGCTTTTCTGACACTGTCACAGTTTTTGATCCCATAAATTTTTAACATTCGGTATGATTACTCAATGATCGCAGGAACTATGAAGAAATCATCTTGACTCTCTGGTGCATGTGAGAGGATATCTTTTGCAATATCATTTGCTTCACGAGGAGTATCTTCTCTGAGTGGTGTACCACCTTCGAGTGTTGAGAAAGAGGGACTCAATGCATCGGTATCAAGTTCATTGAGATTGTCTATGTAGCCAAGTATTTCAGTAAGCTGCCCCATAACCTCTTCTTTTTTTGAATCATCTATACGAAGGTGAGAGAGTGTTTCCAGTTTAGCCAAGACAGTATTATCTATTTGCATTATATACCCTAAAGTGATTTTTCTTATTATATATTAATTTAGTTTAAGATATAACTATTAAAGAAAACAATATTTAAGGATACATGATGATGCAACAGTTAGATATGAACTCAGAAGAGTTTAAAGCAGAGTTGGTAAAAACAGAAAAAT
>NATJ01000010.1 GCA_002085305.1 Epsilonproteobacteria bacterium 4484_65
GAGGGGTCTACAACCTCTTGTTTCTGCATCATCGCAGATAAACGTAAAAGATCAATATTGGTATTTATACCAATAAATCTCATTAATTTGTCCTCATTGACAATGTATTGGTCAATTCTATCTTCCTCTTTGGAGGTAATCAAAATCGTTTCGTTGTGTATACTTTTAGGATCATAAGAGGGTGAAGTGACATCCGTGAGCATAAAGGAAGTCGGCTGTTCCAAAATAGCAGCAATGGCAATATCGCTTTGGTCGGTGCATGATTTAACATGACCGGCAATAAAACCACTCTCACTCAGCTCTGCTGCTTCACCTACAACATAAATATCAGGATCGGAAGATTGCATAGTGTCATTGACTAAAATGCCTTTATCTGTTTGAAGTGAATCTTTTGCAAAGTCAATATTAGGAGAAATACCCACACCAAACACAATAAAAGGATCACTAATAGTAGTCTGTTTGGTTCTTATTTGAGTTATGAAGTTATCTTCAATTGTTTTATCTATGATCTCATCATTAAATAAGATTTGCACCCTTGGATCTTCTGTAAAAGTTTTTTGCATCAAAGCAATGGTATTACGATCTATATTTTGATCATACAGATGCTCTCCACGACTGATCAAAGTCATACTTTTAGGTTCTTTCATTCCCATGAGGGTATCAAGAAGCTCCAGGCCAATAGGACCAACACCTACGATCACAACATTTTTATCTTTAATTTCATCAGCAATTTTATAACTATCATCGGCACTTCTGAAGGTAGAAGCATTTTTCAGATGGTCTATATTAAAAAGAGTTCTTGGTTTTGACCCTGTAGCAATAATAAGTTTATCATATTTAAATATAGCATGTTCACTGATCACCCGTTTCGATTCTTTATCAATGGCATTGATCTTGCAATTAAGTTCAACGACCACTTCAGGATTCAGTTCTAATGTAATATCACTTAATGGTGTACTTTTGTTAACCAATCGACATAAATGTATCCTGTCATAGGGCATGTAAGATTCATCAGAAACAATTACAACCTCATTCTGAGGACTTAACTCTTTTATTTTATTGGCAGTATACACCGAAGCGTTACCGCCCCCAACAATAATAATTCTCATAACTAACTAAGCTCCGATTTCTAGTTTAAATTTATCTAATTTGTTTCTCTCCGCCATTAACCATATCTGAAAGTATTCCTTTTTCATCTTGGTTCTCTGCAACAAAAACACCGATGATATGCAATGGTACAAAGATAAGAATAGCATTGAAAACAAGTTCATGTATCTCTTTAATGTCATGGGCTCCATCTTTGGTAAGACCAAGTGCCTCATAGAAATGGATTACTAAACCACTTACAGCCATAAAGAGTAGAATACCATAGATACCGATATAACCGAGTTTCACCATTTTTTTATGAAATGTCTCTTCTTTTAGATTTTGGTAGTTTTGTTTTCCGCTTTCTGTAAAGAAGAGGATTATTCTCCAAACGACTAAAGCAGTCAAGGCATATCCTAAAATGATATGCCATTCCCACATAGGAGCCCGAATGGCTTTAGCCAGTACCTTTGCTTGTTCAGCTGTGACTTCCAAGTTTATCTCTGCAAGTTTTTGTGTAAGTAGCTCAGAGTTCGTTCTCCAGCTTAAAAATGTTTTTCGTAAAAATACTGTACCGAGTAGTCCCAAAACTACTGTTGCATGTATCCAGTGCCAAACTCTAAAATTTAGACTCCATTTTTTCATCTGCTTCTCCTCAAGATTTATATGCTACTATTTCTGAATAATACCATACTCTTTTCCATAATTTTCAACCACAAAGTCAATATCTTTATCTCCCCTGCCAGACAGGTTGATGAGAATAGTACCGATGTCTGGTTCTTTGGCTAATTTTATAGCATACGCTACAGCATGTGCTGACTCGATAGCGGGGATGATACCCTCTTCTCTAGAGAGTTCAAAAAATGCATCTATGGCTTCTTTATCGTTGATAGAAGCATAGTGTACACGACCTAAGTCTTTCAAATAAGCATGTTGAGGTCCTACAGACGGGTAGTCAAGTCCGGATGCAACAGAATACACTTCTTGTGGTTCACCTTGATCATCTTGAAGCATATATGATTTAAAGCCATGCATCACACCGGGCTTCCCTTTTGTCATAGTAGCAGCATGTTCCCCTGGAATGTCAAGGCTTCTTCCTGCCGGTTCGACACCATGCATGGCTACATCTTTATCATTGAAAAATGCAGTAAAGAGTCCCAAAGCATTAGAACCTCCACCCACACAGGCAACAAGATTGTCAGGGAGTTTACCTGTCATTTGTTGGAACTGTTCTTTGGCTTCTACCCCTACGATGGATTGGAAATCTCTTACCATTTGAGGGAAAGGGTGAGGTCCTACCACGGAACCGATAGCATAAAACTGTGTAACAGGGTCTCCCAAATAGGCTTCAAAAGCACTGTCAACCGCCTCTTTAAGTGTACGACGGCCATGTGTTGCCGGGATGACATTTGCACCCAGTATATGCATACGCACGACATTTGGATGCTCTTTTGCCATATCGACTTCACCCATGTAAATGTCACATTCCAGTCCTACCAAAGCCGCAGCAGTAGCAAGTGCCACTCCGTGTTGTCCAGCACCAGTCTCAGCAATGAGCTTCTTTTTGCCCATTTTTTTGGCCAGTAGCGCTTCCCCTAAACAGTGGTTTATCTTATGGGCACCTGTATGGTTAAGGTCTTCTCTTTTAAGGTAAATGTCTGCACCGTATTTCTCTGAAAGGTGTTTCGCATGAAAAATAGGGCTTGGACGACCTACATAGTGTTGATAAAGGTCAGTAAGTTCTTCTAAAAATTCAGGATCTTCTCTGATCTCTTCATAGGAAGCAGTGATCTCATCCATGATCGTTTGAAGTTCTGGTGGGATAAAGGAGCCTCCATACTCTCCAAAATAACCTTTTTCATCAGGAAGTGGACAATTAAAAATATTTTTTGGCATACAAAATCCTTTTTATGTTGAATTATTGTACATCAAAATACTTTTTGAGTGACTGAATGGGTATTTTATGATAAAATACTATAAAAATATGTAATAGGAGCAAGAATGGAGAAGTTATGGTTAACACTGTTAATAGGTGCAGTATCTCTTATGGGAGCAGAACAAAAAGTGGATGGTGAAAAGGTATTTGACAAAGCCTGTGCTTCTTGTCACATTAAGATGATCACAGCTGAAGAGACCAAAAAGGTCTTTAAAACGCTTAAAGCACCGCCTATGGTAGAGGTTTCAGGGCAACTGAAAAAGAATATAAAGATCGTTGAAGATATCGATGATGAGATACATAGAGCAGTGGTGATAGCATTTATCAAAGATTATGTCATGTATCCACATCTTGATAAAAGTATGTGTCAGGCTATGGCATTGGAGAGATTTGATCTGATGCCTTCAATGAAAGGAAAATTGAGTGAAGATGAACTTAATGCTGTAGCTGAATGGGTATATGACTTTTATGTAGGTAAAAAATTCTAGTATGAAACTTAAAGCTGGAACCTATAGACACTATAAAGGGAATCTTTATGAAGTGCTAACCACTGCGCAACACTCTGAGACTGAAGAGTGGATGGTGGTGTATAAAGCACTTTATGGTAGAAAGGGGATGTGGGTGCGTCCTTTTGATATGTTTGTGGAGAAGGTTGAGGTTGATGGTGAGATGGTTGATAGGTTTAAATACATTGAGAAAGACACAATCTCGTAGTGTGGGGTTACCCAGCATAATCTTGCATTAAACAAATGGTGGATAAATCCACCCTACGCGAGAAATTTAGATGCCTTCCATCCTTCTAGCTTCAAAACTCACCAGGTCTTCTCCTGAAAATCTAAATATCAGTTCTATGGGACGGCAACACACTTCACAGTCTTCAATGTAATCACTCGACTCTTCAGAACTGTCAAGTATCATAGAAATGCGTTCCCAGCAGTAGGGGCAGGTAAAAAAATGTTCCATTAGTCCTCTTTCTTTTTAAACAAATTGCTAAACCAATCTGTAATGCTACAGCCTGTTGTACTGCAACCTTGCTTTTCATTTCTTACTGTAATAATGTTACGCATGAGTAGGGCAAAAAATCCAAGTGCTATGATGAGTTGTACGATACCTGTAAGCCATTGCTGTTGCATAAGATTTTGGATGGAGAGTACAAGCATAATGATGGTGACGATAAGGCACATAATTAAATCCTATTTTTTATGTGATTGTACTATAATTTGCAAATCATTTTAATAAAAAAGAGTCCTCATGTCAGTAATTATAGACCATTTTAAAACACTCACTCAAATTCCACATTGTAGTAAAGAAGCCGATAAATTATTGGATTTTTTAGTTACCTTTGCAAAAGATAGAGGTTACTCTGTAGAGATAGATGAGGTGAAAAATATTTTTATCTCTAGAGGAACACCAACCCTTTGCCTGCAAGCACACTATGATATGGTTTGTATGGGTAAAGCACCTATTGTAGAAACGTATGAAGAGGATGGCTGGATGAAAGCCAAAGACTCCTCTCTGGGTGCAGACAACGGCATGGCGATTGCTATGATGATGAGACTGATGGATGAGGGACAAGAGCTGGAGTTTTTGCTTACTTCAGATGAAGAGATAGGACTCATCGGAGCAAATGAAGTAGCTTTTGATCTGAAGAGTAAGTATATGCTGAACCTAGACAGTGAAGATGAAGCAGAAGTCTACATAGGGTGTGCAGGTGGGGTAGATATCACAGCTGTAAAACAAGATAGTTATGTGGATGCTAAGGGAGACTGCTATGAAGTCGCAGTGAAAGGACTTGTGGGCGGACACTCCGGTGTAGATATAGATAAAGGTATCCCCTCTGCCATAAAAGAGTTAGGTGAGTATCTGCATACACATAATGTTACACAACTGGCAAGTATCTATGGAGGAGAACGTCGCAACTCCATCCCTGCAAATGCAGTGGCTATTGTCTGTAGTGAAAAAGTTTTAGAGAGCACAGATATGGTTCATGCAAGGAAACTAAATGAGCAGCCTTTGGTATTGTGTGAGGGTGATAAAGTGATCGATATGATCCATAATTTTAAACATGGCGTAAGAGCACAAAATACGGAGTTGGGTATACCTGATGTGAGTATCAACCTTGCTATCATCACTGCAGATGAAAAAGGTGGACTCACTGTAGAGACAAGTGCAAGAGCAATGGGTGCTGATAAGTTAGAAACATTATCTTCTGAGACAGTAGCATTTTTTGAAAGCTATGGTTTTGATGTAAAGCTGGAAGATAAATACCCCGCATGGAAACCGGATATAAGTGACTTTACAAACCTGGTGAGTGAAGAGATGAAATCTGTATTTGGAACAACTAAAATGATGGCGATACATGCAGGTCTTGAGTGTGGTGTCATAGGAGAGAAATACCCTCAAATGAAACTGGCTTCCATAGGTCCTACTATACGCTATCCACACTCTACAAGAGAGAAAGTAAAGCTTGATTCAGTTGAAAAAACGTTTGAAGTACTCCAAAGGATCATTGATAAGGTTTAGTATGAGGATATGTGTATATTTGTTACACATTTACAAATAATTTTTACAAATAATTTTTATAATTTCATGGTAAGTCAGATAGGAGTAAGCTTAAAAGATACCAATGGCAAAAAATGCCTAAAATGAAGGAGTAAAATGAAAACAATATTTCAAGATATAGAGTATTTAAATAAAAATGTAGAGGATAAAAAATCAAAAAAGATCCTTAAAGAACTTGAACAGAATTTTCACCTGTTGAAAACCAAAAGTGGTTTAACACAATTGATGAACAAGAAAAAACTTGCAAAGATCACACGTAATGTTGAGTATGAGAATGAACTCAAAGATTTACAGGTTGAGCTTATTAAGTTGCAAAACTGGGTGTATGATAATAATAAGCGTGTGATGATCATCTTTGAAGGGCGTGATGCTGCAGGTAAAGGCGGGTCTATAAAACGTTTTACTCAGTACCTTAACCCAAGAAAATTTAGAGTAGTAGCTCTGCAAAAACCAACAGAGGTTGAGACAGGACAGTTTTACTTCCAACGTTACTTCCAACACTTGCCAAACCCGGGTGAGATCACTTTCTTTGACCGTTCTTGGTATAACCGTGCCATCGTAGAGCCTGTATTTGATTTTTGTACGCCTGAGCAGTATGAAAAGTTTATGAAGCAGGTACCTGAGATAGAACATTCAATTATGGATGATGGAATCATACTTATTAAGCTGTGGTACTCTATTACTAAAGAAAATCAGCAAAAAAGATTTAAAGAGCGTATGTCTAATCCGCTTAAACATTGGAAGCTAAGCCCCGTAGATCAAAAGGCACAAGAGATGTGGGATAAGGTAACATACTACAAAGAAGAGATGTTCTCACGTACACATACGGGCTATGCACCATGGATTATCGTTGACAGTAATGATAAAAAAAGAGCCAGATTAGAGTCTATACGTTATGTACTTGCGCAAATCCCTTATGAGGGCAAAGAAGATGCCAAAATAAATCTTCATCATGACCCGGAGATAGTCGAGCGTTATCATAGAAGAACACATGATGAAAAGTAAACTTTAAATGTTGTGTTGAGTTTTAATGGATATGATTTCCCTGTAGCTTAACTGTGGCGTGCTTTTCTCTTCATTTTTTTAGAAAAAACGAAGCAAAAAATCGTTGCTACTCTCGAATCGCTGCGCTTTCAAGGTCGTTCGTAGCAACAGGGCACACTTCGTGTGATTAATGGATGGGTTTTATAAATAAAACTTTGAAAATGCAAATAGTTAATGCATGGCGATAGCCTATGTAATAACAAAACAATGTCGTGGCGAACGCCCTTGAAAGCGCAGCGATTCGAGAGGCACGACGACTTTTGGTTACTTTTCTAGAAAAGTAATGAGAAAACAACGCGACAATCTGGGATTAAAACCCAATTAAATAAAATAGAAAAAATTATACTTTAAATGTCTGCGTAGTTTTACAATGCGCAGCCATAAAACACCCCTCACATTCAGGCCTCAAAGCTTTACATTTGTATCTGCCAAAAAGAACCATCGCCTGATGGAGCAGGTGCAGATCCGTTTTAAACTTTTTACTTAACTCCTCTTCACATTTCACAGCAGTTTTAGCATCAGAAAGTCCAAGTCTATGAGCGACTCTATAGACATGTGTATCTACAGCCATAAGGTTCGCTCCAGCATATTCTATCATCACGACATTGGCTGTTTTTTGACCCACACCTGCAAGCTTAACAAGTTCATCACGTTCAAGTGGTATTTCATTTTCATAATTTTCTACAACACTTTGTGCCATCTTAATGAGGTTTTTAGCTTTGTTATTGAAAAAAGAGCAGGTGTTGATGTAGCTTTTTACTTCATCCAGATCAGCATTGGCAAGGGAGATAGAGTCAGGATAGGCTTCGAAAAGGGCAGGGGTGATGACATTGACACGTTTGTCCGTACATTGTGCAGAGAGCATTACAGAGATAAGCAGTTCATAAAGATTTCGGTATTCAAGTTCAGTTACTGAGTCCGGGTAATGTTTTAAAAAAAGTGCTTTGATCTCTTCGATCTCTTTTTTTGTTGCTTTTTTCACTTTGGCCATGCCTTGATACCTCTTTCTAAATCTAAGTAAGACTAAAATAATACCATAGAAGCTGCCAAATATAACCTATTCTAAGGAAGTAAAATGATTTGGAAGGTTTCTGATTAATCAATGATTTACCCAATAGGGATATAATTCTTCTTAAATTTATACAATTAAGGACTATTAAAAATGTTAAAATTAGCAAAAACTTCGCTACTGGCTGTTGCGGTCATGGCAACATCTGTGGTAGCATCAGACATACTTGTAACTGTCAATGGTAAAAATATCACAAAACAGGATGCAGAGACATTTGTAAGTGCATCTTCACCTAATACACACTTTTCTCAGTTAGATGCAGCACAACAAAATATGATAAAAGAGAGACTTGTTGAAAAAGTACTTTTTACAGAATTGGCCAAGAAAGAGAACGTCGATAAAAATCCAGAATTCATACGGAACATGGCAAAGATCAAAGAAGAACTTCTTGTAAACATGTGGATGAAAATGCAAATGGATAATGCCATAGTCAGTGACAGTGAAGCAAAAGAATTTTATGATAAAAATGCTAAAAAATTCATGCAGGAAGCTTCTGTACACGCGAGACATATTTTGGTAAAAGAAGAGAAAGAAGCACAAGAGATCATTGATACACTTGCACCTCTTAAAGATAAAGCACTTCAAGAGAAGTTCATTGAATTGGCAAAAGCAAAATCTACAGGTCCTTCTGCTCCAAAAGGTGGAGATCTTGGAAATTTCAGCAAAGGACAAATGGTTCCGGAATTCTCAAAAGCAGTTTGGGCACTTAAAGTTGGACAAATAACAACTAAACCAGTGAAAACACAGTTTGGCTATCATGTAATTTATCTTGAAAGTAAAGCAGAAGCGAAGCCAACACCTTATGAACAGGTCAAAGAGAAGATCATCATATCACTTAAACAGAAGCAATTCTCTGCAAAGATAACGGAAGTGGCTAAAGAGTTAAAAAGTAAAGCAAAGATCGTTGATCCTTCAAAAGAAGTAAATGCAACTAAAAAATAATCTTTTAGTAATTAAAATGGGGAAAATCTAATGAAAAAATATTTAGTTGTATTGAGTTTGTCTTTAGGCTTACTTGTTAGCTCGGTCTCTGCTGATGCATTAAAAAATTCTTTAACGAATATGTTAAATGAAAAAGATACATCACCATCGATGGTGAACTTAAGTAACCTTAACATAAATGGAAAAGCCAAACCTGTACAAAATGTACCCAAAACAAGATCGAGTAAAGCAGTAGTTGCCACAGTAAATGGACATAAAATTCTTAAAAAAGAAGCAGATGCCCATCTTAAAAAGAGAACACAAGGTAAAATGTCAAACTTTGACCATTTACCTAAGAAACAACGTTTGAGGCTTATTCAAGAAATGGCTCTGCCTGTGCTTGCATTGGATAGTGCTCAAAAAGAGTTATCAGCAGAAGAGAAAGAGGCTGTATATTCACGTTTGTGGATGCAGAAAGAAGTATTAAAGATCAAGATCACTGATGAACAGGTGAAAAAAATATATGATCAGTTAAAACAACGATCAGAAGAGAATAATACTACAGCAAATATTCCTGCATTTGAAAGTGTTAAAGATAAAATGAAACTTCAGATGAAAGACAAACAAATGGTAGGTAATTTAATGAAAGATGTAGAGATAAAAGTACAGTAAACAAATCTATTAATCAGTAATTGTTAAATATTTGGTAAAATACTTCAAAATAATTGTAGAAAAGGACAAGATACAAATGATAAAAACTCTAACAACATTGGGATTGGCATTCATGCTTACTACAGGTTACTTAGCTGCAGAAGCTAAGTCACCTGCAGCTATAGCAGGTACAGTAAATGATATGGAAATTACTGTGGCAGAAGCAGATAAAGCACTTAATATACTTACAAAAGGCCAGAAAACCTGGGCAACACTTCCAGAAGATGCTAAAAAACAACTGATCGAAATGATGGCGCCAAAAAAATTGGCAGCCGTAGCAGCAGAAAAAGGTTTAACAGCTAAAGAGAAAGAAGCAGCAATTGCCGGTTTCTGGATGCAGAAAAAAATGTCAAGTGTAGGTGTATCTGATGATGAGGCACAAACAGCATATGACAAGATGGTAGAAGCGGCAAAGGCAGCAAAAAGTAAACAACAGATCCCACCATTTGAAGCGGCTAAAAACAGTATTATGATGCAGCTTAAACAAGAAAAAGTGGTTAAAGAATTAATGAAAAATGCAAAGATAAAATTAAAATAATTCTAAAAAAAAAGGGGGGAGTTCTAAATGTCCATAAAAGTATTAGATGTAGTTAAAGCAGGTGTTGTCGCAGGTGATGATCTTCAGAAAATGTTCAAAGTTGCAAAAGATGAAGGTTTTGCTCTTCCTGCGGTTAACGTGGTGAGTTCAACTTCTATCAATGCAGTTCTTGAAGCAGCTAAAAATGTAAATTCCCCTGTCGTCATTCAGTTTTCTAACGGTGGTGGAGTATTCTATGCAGGTAAAGGATTACCTTCTGATCAAGCTGCCATTTTGGGTACTATTTCCGGTGCAAAACATGTACATACTGTAGCAAAAGCCTATGGTGTACCGGTAGTACTTCATACAGACCATGCTGCAAGAAAACTTCTTCCTTGGATCGATGCCTTATTAGATGCAAGTGAAGAACACTTTAAAGCTTATGGTGTTCCACTTTTTTCTTCTCACATGATAGACCTTTCTGAAGAGCCTATAGAAGAGAATATCGCTACATGTAAAACATACTTGGAACGTATGTCTAAAATGGGTATGACACTTGAGATAGAACTGGGTGTTACAGGTGGAGAAGAAGATGGTGTAGATAACACTGAGATAGACAATGCACTTCTTTATACACAACCTGAAGAAGTAGCATATGCATATGAAGAGCTTATGAAGGTTTCTGACAAATTCACTATTGCAGCATCATTTGGTAATGTGCATGGTGTATATAAGCCAGGTAACGTTAGCCTTACACCAAAAATACTAGATAATTCACAAAAATATATAGAAGAAAAATACAACACAGGTGCTAAGCCAGTCGATTTTGTTTTTCATGGTGGTTCAGGTTCAGAACTTGAAGATATCCGTGAGGCTATCTCTTATGGTGCTATAAAAATGAATATAGACACAGATACGCAGTGGGCATATTGGGATGGTGTGAGAGAGTATGCAAAATATCATCATGACTATTTGCAAGGGCAGATCGGTAATCCTGAGGGTGAAGACAAGCCAAACAAGAGTTACTATGATCCACGTAAGTGGCTTCGTGCAGGTGAAGAATCTATGATAGCTAGACTTGAGCAGGCGTTTGATGATTTGAATTGTCTTAATCGCAATTAATTTGTTTAGTTAACTTCCTCTTTCTTTGATTGTGGTATTGTTTTTCTCTTTACTTTTCTAGAAAAGTAAAACAAAAGTCGTCTCTACTCTCGAATCGCTCCGCTTTCAAGGGCGTTCGTAGAGACAGGCACACTATCGTGTGATTTAATAGAGGGTTATTATGACTTTTAATTCTTCTCCTGTACAGTCTATAGTATTTGATAATCAACAATTTTTTATAAAAAGGGATGACTTACTTCATCCTGATTTCTCTGGAAATAAAGCTCGTAAACTTCACTACTTTCTTCAAAATGATTTTCCAAATATTCGTAAAATAGTCTCTTATGGTTCTGCTCAGTCAAATGCTATGTATTCGCTTTCTGTGTTGGCAAAGATGCGAGGGTGGGAGTTTGAGTATTTTGTGGATCATGTAGCTGATTATTTGAAAGAAAATCCGCATGGGAATTATAAGGGTGCTATAGATAATGGTATGAATCTTTGTGTAGGCATGGATATCCCCGCCTTGACAATGGATAAAGAGATATTGTTTATTGAAGAAGGTGGACGACAAAAAGAAGCTGAGTATGGCATTAAAATATTGGCTGAAGAGATAATTGATTGGCAAGTAAAGAATAATATTAAAGAGTTAAATATTTTCTTACCCTCAGGTACAGGAACTACAGCTTTATTTCTGCAAAAAGCGTTTGTCGAAGAGGGGACACCCCGACCTACGGTATATACCTGTCCTTGTGTAGGTGATGAAACGTACTTAAAAAAGCAATTTTTAGAGTTAGAAGAGAATGAAATATATCATCCCACTATCTTAACGTTAGAGAAAAAACACCATTTTGCTAAACTTTATAAAGAAAACTACAAAATTTGGCTAAAATTACAGCAACAAACGGGAGTGGTCTTTGACCTCCTTTATGACCCATTGGGATGGCGTGTATTACTGGCTTATCCAGAGGTCTTTTCTAAACCTACACTCTACATACACCAAGGTGGTGTGTTAGGTAATGAGAGTATGCTCCCTAGATATGAGAGAAAATATAAAGATATAAAAAAGTAGGGTGTTGTGTCCTCACAACACCTTTTGATAAGGAATAAGATGAAAATATTTTATAGTAGTGATGATATATTTGAAGCGAACTTTGCTGAGTTGCTTGAGCGTGGTAAGATGGACATAGAGGGAGTAACAAGCATCGTTTCCGGACTTCTTAAAGAGATACAAACTGAGGGTAACAAAGCCGTTAAATCTCAGATAGCAAAATTTGACAGATGGGAACCAGAGTCTGATGATGCTCTTTTAGTCTCAACAGATGATATGGCTAAAGCTTATGACAACATAGACCCTATTCTTCGTGATGCTTTACACTTGGCGTATAACCGTATAGAATCTTACCACCAAAAACTTATGCCAAAAACATGGATGGACAAAGAAGCTAATGGAACTATATTGGGTCAGAAAGTTACAGCTGTAGACAGAGCAGGACTTTATATTCCTGGAGGAAAAGCGGCTTACCCTTCTTCTCTTCTTATGAATGTCATTCCTGCACAAGTAGCAGGGGTAGAAGAGATCATTGTATGTACACCTGCACCAGAGAATGAGCTTAATGAACTATTGCTTGCTGCATGTCACCTCTGTAAAGTAACACAAGTCTTTAGGGTAGGTGGTGCTTCTGCCATAGGTGCAATGGCATACGGAACAGAAACTATCCCTAAAGTAGATGTCATCACTGGTCCAGGAAATATTTTCGTGGCTACGGCTAAAAAGTTAGTATATGGTGAAGTAAACATAGACATGATCGCAGGGCCATCTGAGATAGGTATACTTGCAGATGAAACAGCAAGAGAAGACTACATTGCTATAGACCTTCTCTCTCAAGCAGAGCACGATGAGATGGCTAGTTCCATACTCATCACTACAGATGAAGAATTAGCAAACAAAGTCAGTGATAAAGTAGAAGAGTTCCTTGGTACACTTTCACGTGAAGAGATAGCAAGAAAGTCTATAGAGGAGAGAGGTGCTATCATCGTTGCGAAAGATATGGATGAAGCCATTGATCTTATGAATGAGATAGCACCGGAACACTTGGAAGTCATCACCAAAGACCCTATGAGTCTGATAGACAGCATTAAACACGCAGGTGCCATCTTCCTAGGTGAGAACACTTTCTATGAGTAAGCAGGGTATGGAAGAGATTGGTGGGGCTTGTGCGATGATAGCGAATACTGAGGGGTTGACTGCGCATGAGGAGAGTGTTCGGATTAGGTTGAGAAACAACGAATAGAATGAAATCATTTACTGTACTATTTTCTTGTTCAGTAGCTCCTGCTGTTGAACTTCTATCAGTCTTATAAATCTATAAAAATATTCTTTCCATCCAAAATACCGA
>NATJ01000103.1 GCA_002085305.1 Epsilonproteobacteria bacterium 4484_65
AACTGGCTTTTTTTTGATCAGGCAGTCGATATGCTCAAAGCAGAGACAGATAAGTTTTTTCAAGTACGTTATTTTGCGGATATTCGTGCAAGTGCAGGGGGTGGTGCTTATGGTTTTGATGAAAACTTTGAAACCATCACGCTAGATGAGAAGATTATGCATAATATGGTAGGGTTGGGGAATACAGAACTTGAAGCGATTCATGTGGATGGTGAGTCTATGGAGCCTACTTTACAAGATGGTTCTATCGTTTTTCTCGATAGAACCCAAACCAATATCAATAAAGACGGTATCTTTATCGCTTCAACAACGGCGGGACTTTTTATCAAACGGATTCGGCAAAGAGCAGATGGGATGGTAGAGTTAATCTCTGATAATAAGGCTTATTCTCCAGAGGTGTTGGCTCCGGACGAAGTGAGTATAGTTGGTAAGGTTGTAGGAAATATAGAAAGCCTGTAGGGTGTTGTGTCCTCACAACACCATTTTGTATTGAAATACAATAAATATTAAAATTTGTTTTAAATGTTTTAGGTTGATTGGTGTTGTCGGGGGGACAACACATTACATATTACATATTATTAGCACACTTCACGCATCTCACACTCTCAGGACGTACACTCATGCGCCCCATGCCTATCTCCTCTTCACACTCTATACAGATACCAAACATAGGTTTATCTATACGTAAAAGAGCATTCTTGAGTCTTGTATGACGGATTTCAGATTCATCCAGGACTTTGTTGTTAACATGTTGTTCACCCATGGCTTCCAGGCGGGTAAGTCTTCCTAATGAGCAGTCGGGAGATATGGGTTTTACTTTTTCTTTAAGTATCTTGATCTGTTCTTCTAGTTGGATAAGATTATTTTCTATTTTTTCTTTGAGACTATTTTTTTCTTTTTGTGTCATTGCGTACTACTTTATGGTATATTGGAATTA
This sequence comes from Epsilonproteobacteria bacterium 4484_65, assembly GCA_002085305.1. Classification (GTDB taxonomy): domain Bacteria; phylum Campylobacterota; class Campylobacteria; order Campylobacterales; family Sulfurovaceae; genus Sulfurovum. Next base: position 938 of record NATJ01000103.1, read on the forward strand.
TTATAACGAAACTTCGGAAGTGGAGACTTTAGTCCCACCTCACAGTTATGGATTAGTGGAAGTTTTGTATAACTTAGTAGTAATTTGAATTTTAGGTGGGACGGTACCTGAAGGTATACACTTGGATAAAGTCTCCACTTCCGGCATAAAGGAATTATTTTGAAACAGTTAATCATATTTTATTTTTTAATGACAATTCTTCATGCACATAATCCCGTCAACTGGTATCCTTGGGGGAAAGAGGCTTTTGAGAAAGCAGAGAAAGAGAATAAACTTATTTTTCTCTCTATAGGGTACAGTACTTGTCACTGGTGTCATGTCATGGAAGAGGAGAGTTTTACTGATGACGCAGTGGCAAAGTTACTTAATGAAAATTATATCTCTATCAAGGTAGATAGAGAAGAGTTCCCACAATTGGATAAAAAATATCAACAGCTCTATATGGCTATGCATGGAGAGAGAGGGGGATGGCCACTGACTGTTTTTATGTCTCCTGGGGCAGAGGTATTTCACTTGGCTACGTATATTCCTATAGAAGAGGGGTATGGTTCTAAAGGGATGATGAACATACTTCCTTCTTTTAGCAGGCTAGAGCATGAAAATGCCAAGCAACAGCAAGCACTTATAGATAAACACAAAGAAGCAACACTCAAAGGCAATGCAAAAGAGAGTTTGAAAGAAAAATTGACCTTAAAAGTGATAGACAGAGTTTTAGATGAGATCTCTGCAGAGTTTGATAAAGAGAATGGAGGTTTTGCTTCAAGACCAAAATTTCCTGAAGCCTCTAAAATAGAACTTCTACTTAGTATCTATAAACTAAGGGGAAACAAAAAAGCACTTCTCATGGCAGAAAATACACTGAAGAAGATGGCAGAAGGTGGCATCTACGACCAGATAGGAGGAGGATTTTTCAGGTACACGACTGATGTAGCCTGGCAGATACCTCATTTTGAAAAGATGCTCTACACTAATGCTGAACTCATCCCTGTCTATGTCAGTATGTATGAACTTACAGCCGATCCTCTCTATAAAAAAGTAGTAGATGAGACCATCACACAAATGGAATCAAATTTTATGAAAGAGGGGCTGTATCTTTCAGCCAGTGATGCAGACAGTGATGGCGAAGAGGGTGGATATTTTATCTATAGCTATGAAGAAGTGAAAGAGGCTCTTCTTGCCCATGGATTGAAAAGTAAGGAGGTAGAAGAAGCACTTGCGTATTTAGGTATTGAAGAAGATGGAAATATAGATATTGAGTTTTCACATACCCATATCACCAGTACTAAAGAACCTGCTAAACTGCTTCAAGTCAAAGGGTATTTAAGAGCGTTAAGCGCCAAGAGAACCTTTCCTTTTGTTGATAGTAAAATTATCACAGCTTGGAATGCTATGATGATAAAAGCACTTTTTTCTGCTTCAAAGCTTGATAGTAAATATCTTTCAGTAGCTAATCAACGACTGGAAGAACTATTGAAATTGATGCGAAAAGAGAATGTGCTGTATCATCAGACGCTTTTAGGAAAAGTTGCAAAACAGGAAGGATTGCTTGAAGATTATGCCTTTTTAATGGATGCAATGATAGAAGGGTATCTTAGAACATATGATAAAACATACTTAATCCAACTGGAAGCATTAGCAAAAGAGGCGATACGTAAGTTTTATAAAAACAGACAATGGTACTTGAGTGATGATGGTATAGAAGCATTGGCAGATTTTGATGATAGGTATTATACTTCAGCACTAAGTGTCATGCTTGAAAACTTAGTAAGACTTGCCTCTTTAACTGAGGAACTGGACTACAATGAAATAGTCAAAGAGACTATTAAAGAGAGTGGGGCGGTCTTGGAAATCAATCCTGCCAAAGCACCTAAACTACTACATACTTTTTTACGTCTCAAGATGGGGGATGTGATCATCAAGTCTAACGCCAAAAAGTTGCAAAAAAATAGAAAACAGATAGAAGCTATGAAATATCCTTTTATTTTAAGTAAAGTCGAAGAGAGTGATAAGTATCTTGCTTGCAGAGTCAACAGTTGTTTTTCCTACGATACCAATATTACAGCCTTGATAAATAAAATAAAAGAAGTAGTACATAAATAATGCTAACCATGAATAATGATTTAGAAGGTGCTCTAAAAGAGTATGTTCGACTAATGAATGAAGAAGAATATTTTGAAGCACATGAGGTACTGGAGGAAGCGTGGCATCCTCTACGTTTAAATAAACATCCTTTGAGAAATTTAGCCAAAGGGCTTATCAACGGTGCTATTTCTTTTGAACATTTAAAACGTGATAAAAAAAATGCACATAATAAAGCACGTAAGGTCATCGCTTCTTTTGAACGACATAAACAGTTATGCACAGATGAGATAGAACAGTCACAACTTTTTACTAAAGCATGTAAAAAGATAGAACAGTTAAAGATACAGCATAAAGAGGTTTTTGATGTTTTGGTACCATAATATGACAAAACATTCGTACAATTCTGTACGAACAAACCCAAATCAACTTTCATGGGGAGATCAGCCCAGTACCTATAAAAATTATCCGGAAAGTTACAAAAAATATAAACTGGATCTAGATAAAACGGAAGATAATTTTCTTTATCATATTGCTGGACTCACGGCTAAAAAGTCTTACCCCAGTGGAGAGTATTATCTACGTATCAATCCCTCTGCCGGTGCATTGTATCCCAATGAACTCTATTTCCAAGTACGCGGAGTTGAGGGTATAGATGATGGGGTGTATCATTATGAAGTGAGTTCTTCTTCTTTGACACTTCTTCAAAGTATCAGTGACAGTGAAGGGTTAGAACCTTATCTGGGTTATAAGAGTATGATGAAAGGGTACCTGTTTCTTGTGTCAGCTATTTACTATAGGTCTTCATGGAAATACAAAAACCGTGCCTTTCGCTACTGTCTTTTGGATGCAGGACATCTTTTAGGAAGCATAGAAGCCAGTGCTTTACTTAAACCACATGCTTTACAGATGGTTTATAATATAGACAGGGAAAAGCTTAACCGTATGTTTGGTTTTGAAGAACGTGAATGGTTTTTAGCAGGATGTTCTATGGCTGTTCCTGAGAGAGGGCAAGAAGTATCTGCTATAGAGTTTGAACTCCCTTATATAGATGGAAGTAAAACTTTTGAGAAAAATCCTCTCATAGAAGAAGCATATCATGAAACGATGAAAACAATACAGTTTAAGTCATGTAAACGAGAAGTCAAAGCACCAAAGTTTACTTACAATAGCAAAAAGCTTCAAGAGACGATCTTCACACGCAGATCACAAAGAGGCTTCCAGGAAGGTGCCATCACCAAAGGACAGTTCAACTACATCACGGAAACCATACATCAGCCTATACTCTCTGACTGTGATGAAGAGGTGTCTGTGTATATGGTGCTCAATCGTGTACTGGATATGCCGTTGGGACTCTATAAAAACGGGGAGTATCTTAAATATGGAGATTTTGGACATCATGCAGGATATCTCTCTTTGGAACAGTACAGTCTCTCTACACAAGGTGCCGTAGTATTTTTTCTTACATCAAAAGCCAAAAACTATCAGGCATTGTATCAAAAAGCAGGGATCATCGGACACCGACTTTATATTGCTTCCCTCTATCTTGGCATAGGGTGCTCTGGTATTGGTGCATATTATGATGATGAGGTGAATCTGTTTGTAGAAAATGATGAGATGGTTTTGTATGCTTTAGCGATAGGCAAATAGATAGTAATAGGTAGATTAGTTTTTAAATCTATACCCTAACGCTTCTAAGTGTTTACGTAACAACTCAGGGATGTCTCCTTGAAACTCCAAACTATCTTCTTTTACTGTACCACCAGTCCCCAAGTTCTTTTTGAGTGTTTTAAGTAAAACTTGTAGTGGTGCTTTGTCCAAGTAGAAAGGTTTCACTATGGTGATAACCTTACCTCTACGTTTCTCTTTAGCAAAGTGAAGTTGGTGTTTTTCTGGTGTTTTAACCTCAGTAGAAACTTTCTTAGAAGGTTTATTTTTATTGTCTGAACTCCACTCATCACCAAAGTCTGCACCCATTTCAAATAGATTTTTTTTCAAGATATTTCCTTAGCTGTAATCCGTATCAAAAAGTATACCAAGTACCACCATAAGTACAAGAAGGAAAATAAATATTTTGTAGAGTGTCTTATCACTTGGAAGCCTCATATTTTAGCCTATCTCATAAATAATTTCAGTTTTGTTTTTCTTTGTTTGTATCTCTTGGATGCTTAGGCCCTCTATAGGAAGTTTCATGAACTCCTCAAGAGTCTCTACCCCTGCTTTAGCTATCTCGCGTAAGACAATGCCCCTGTAAGCTTTTGCCCAGTGAGAGACTACTTTACCATCCTTGATGAACTTGAGTGTTGTATAGTTCTTATGAGGCTTGTAAAATTTATCATAGAAGCCTGCACGCAGGTCAAGTATTTCATCGTCTCCCAAGTATGCTTCCATTAATGCTGCAGAATGCTCATGATAGAACTTTTCAGTCTTGATGTCCCCTACGGCTTCACCTTGTTTGAGTTTGTACTCAGGGATGAGGTCTGAAGCACGGATGGGACCAAAGAGGTTTGAGAAGAGTATGACATGGCTGTCTATATAGTGTTGTGTGTGTGCATCTAATTTATCATAACCAAGATAGTCGAACGCTACACCCGTATAGCGTTCAATGGCTTTCATAGTAAGTTCATGGATGATATCTTTTTTATGGTGTAAGATATCAGACTCTTTTTTAAGTCCAAACATTTTAGAAAGTATTTGCATGTCACCTT
>NATJ01000104.1 GCA_002085305.1 Epsilonproteobacteria bacterium 4484_65
CGCATCATAGCAAGCTTATCTGCCACACCGATAGCAAGTGCTCCACCAGAACCACCTTCTCCGATAACAACAGAGATAAGAGGTACTTTCACAGAGGCAAATTCAAAAAGATTTCTAGCAATAGCTTCACTCTGCCCTCTCTCTTCTGCTCCAAGTCCAGGATAGGCACCCGGAGTGTCTATGAGCATCAATACAGGAATATCAAATTTCTCTGCCATTTTCACAGCACGAAGGGCTTTTCTGTAACCCTCAGGGTTTGGCATACCAAAGTTTCTTTTGATCTTATTTTTAACGCCACGCCCTTTTTGTTCACCGATAAGCATCGTCTTTTGACCATCGATCCACCCAATATAACATAAGATAGCAGGATCATCACGGAAAGCACGGTCTCCGTGAATTTCATACGCATCATTCATAAGAAGCTTAATGTAGTCTAAAGCATAAGGTCTGTCCGGGTGACGTGCAAGTTGTAGCTTTTGGTAATCACTAAGTGAGCCAAATGTTTTACTCACTTCTTTTTCCAACTCTTTTTGGTGTTTCTCTACAGCATCCAAATTTGCAATGGCATGTGCCGATACAATCTCTTCTTGTATCTTTTCAATTTTGTTTTCAAAATCTAAATAGGTTGCCATATCTTAATCCTTATACTTTCTTAAAGATAACTACACCGTTGGTACCACCAAAGCCAAATGAGTTACTCATAACAACATTGATCTCTTCTTTTCTAGCCTTGTTAGGGATATAGTCAAGATCACAATTCTCATCTGGCGTTGTGTAGTTGATCGTTGGAGGTAAAATACCATCTCTCATAGACATAAGTGATACAACTGCTTCAATAGCCCCTGCTGCACCTAGACAGTGACCCACTTGCCCCTTAATAGAACTTACCGGAGGACAATTCTCTTTTCCACCAAATAGTTCTTTAAGTGCTGCTGTCTCATTTTTATCATTGACCGGTGTAGAAGTACCATGTGCATTGACATAATCTATTTTTGGCTCACCTGCCATTTTGTATGCACCCTTCATCGCACGAAGCGGTCCATCCATCGTTGGTGTAGTAATATGGCTTGCATCACCACTCTCACCAAAACCAATGAGCTCACCATAAATTCTTGCACCTCTTGCTATAGCGTCATCATAACTCTCTAACACTAATGCACCTGCACCCTCACCCATAACAAAACCATCACGGTCTGCATCAAATGGTCTTGAAGCTGTTTGTGGATCATCATTTCTTGTAGAGAGTGCTTTCATAGCAGCAAATCCACCCATACCTGCACCACATATAGCAGACTCTGCCCCTATAACCAACATCTTATCCGCTGTACCGACCATGATAGACTTTGCTGCTTCTCCAATAGCATGTGTTCCTGCAGCACAAGCTGTAACAGAAGATAGGTTAGGTCCCTTTAAGCCTTGATAGATCGAAACAAATCCACCAAGCATATTTACAAGTGAAGAAGGGATGAAGAATGGAGAAATTCTTCTTGGTCCTCTAGTTGCACATACTACTGAGTTCTTTTCAATATTTGGCAATCCGCCAATACCTGAAGCAGATGCTACACCAAATCTATCTCTGTCAAAATCTTCCGGAAGTTTTGCATCTTCCATAGCTTCAGCAGAAGCTTTAAGACCAAGCTGAATGAATCTATCTGCTTTTTTAGCCTCTTTTGCGTCCATAACAGAGTTCACATCAAAATCCATGATCTCACCTGCAATTTGTGCAGAAAACTTTTCAATATCAAATGATTCAATCACTTTAATACCACATTTCCCCTCCACAATGGCAGAAAATGCGCTCTCTTTGTCAAGTCCTAAAGAATTTATCATTCCTAAACCTGTCACCACTATTCTTTTCACTAGGCTCTCCTATCTACTTCTTTATAAGATATATGTTAATTTTTCACAAAATACTAATATATATTTTATAAATCCCGATAAAGGGATCTATATTGAAAACTATACGTTTTCGATGAATTTGATCGCGTCAGATACAGTTGCAATAGCTTCTGCCTGATCATCAGGAATTTCAATATCGAACTTCTCTTCAAGAGCCATTACCAACTCAACAACATCAAGACTGTCAGCTCCAAGATCCTCTACGAATTTAGACTCTTCTTTTACCTCATCCGGGCTCACATTTAGTTGTTCAACTACTACTTCTTTTACATCATCAAATAATGCCATTGATTACTCCTTAAGTTTGTTATAAAATACGCATAATTATAACAAAAAAATGATAATAAACGTATATATTTACTTAAATAGCACTCTCTTTGAGTAAATTACTCTCCTAAAAGTTTCTTTTTTATAAAGGGATCATGCAGATTTTTCCCTTGAAGCATCAAAAGCTTCATCTCTTCATAAGGCACAAGTCCCTCTCTTTGATTTTCAACTGCCCCAAAACCATATCCCATAGGCGAAGGTGCTATACGCGAATACCATGCTTTTGTTGCATCGATCCACTGATGTGTATCGAGTGTTTGTGTCAGTATGATATGCGTATTGGGAGAGTGGTTTTCAAGCCAAAGTACCACACAGCCGATATCATCAAAAAAATAAGTATCTCCATCTTTGGTAATAAGCTGTGCAGCATAATCAAGGTCTTCTACATCCATATTACACTCTGAACATTGATACTCTTTTGCTTTGATAGGTATAGCTTGATGTGCCGTATTTCCTTTATATACATACCTTGCACCCTCTTCGGTTCCCAAAGAGAGAAAAAGTATCACGATCACTGCGATCACGACGACAAAAGTTAAAAGATTTATTAGGATTTTTTTCACAACAACACTCCATTTTTTAGATAATAGACACCAACATAAGCACTACACAGTAAAACAAACAAACTCAGCAATAGTAACGAAATTCTCTTTAGACTTTTTGCAGGTTGCTTGAAAAACCCTTGCATCACTGCAGCATCTATAGTCAAAAACACACCTAGCAGCAGTAGTCCCCACAACAGATAACCTACATAATAGTAGTGGTCTTGCAGCATACAAAAAGGGCATTGATGTGTCGGTAATTCATAAATGTATGTACCAAAGAAATAGACTACCGCATAATAGGCAATAACACCAAATAGCAGACTTGCAATGATACTCATAGCAGAGAGGTCAGAGAGTGTCGTTAGCACTACCAAAGCAAAGAGTAGATAAAAAAGTATTAAAAGTTTAGGGATATCCAATCCAAAAGGAAGCCCGTTAGCTCCTCCTGTCTGTCCAAAGATAACTGAACAGCAACTTACAGGATTCGTCGTTTCTATATGCGTAAAGTAGAGTATGTCTAATATGTATTCACTACTCAGGAGAAGAAAGATCAGTATAAAAAACCATGATTTTAGTTTCAAATAGGGATAATTTTTTTCTTTGAGGTCTATGCTGTTCATACTCAACCATAAACCACTTAAAAAGAGAATGATTATTTTAAGCGACAAAAGAGGATTCCCATACTCATTTGCCTTGACCACACCAGCCCCACACATTGCCCCAGGGATAAGATCAGAGAGGTTATCTATGGTATAAACAAAGTAAGGGAGTAAAACCACTTTGAGTAACATCACAAAAAAGATGATGGTCATGACAAGATAGGAACGATTTTCCAGTGCAAACTGCTCTGTGGTAAACGCATCGAAGTTCCATCTTTTTAATAATCCGACTGTAGAGAGGAAAGCTATAAAAAGAAGGAGATATAGTACCGTCTCAGAAAGAAGATAGACGATGACTTCATTGCTTAGCAATATCTCATTCACTGTGAATTACCTAATTAGGGGCAGATATGGAATCTGCCCCTACAATATTTCCATCCTCCATACGCACAACCTTACTCACAAAAGGAAGTGTTTCAAAAAGGGGATCATGGGTTGCAACGATGATGGTTTTACCTCTCTGGTGAAGTGATTGAAGAATCTCTATGAACTTGAGTGAATTTTCTCTATCCAGGTTGGCTGTAGGTTCATCACAAATGATGAGTTCAGGTTCATGTACCAAAGCTCTGGCAATGGCACAACGCTGTTTCTCCCCACCGGATAATTCTTTAACTTGCTGTGATGCTTTATGGGAAATAGCTGCACGCTGCATACTCTTTGCTGCCATCTGCTTGATGGTTACGATATCAAGTCCAGAATTAATAAGCGGTGCAATGACATTCTCTTCAACACTCAGTGACTCTAAAAGATTAAAGTGTTGGAAGATAAACCCTATGCTTTTCGCACGATAGGCTGAAGCATGGAGATCAGGAAGCTTGGAGATGAGTTCTCCCTCTACCACTATTTTCCCGCTGCTGGGTTTATCAAGTGCTGCTATAAGTGATAACAGTGTTGATTTTCCACTACCGCTTACACCACTCAAGATCATTGTTTCACCTTTAGCAACCTCTAGATTGATCGACTTGAGCGCCTCAAAAGCCTGTGGGGTTCCCTCATTAAATATCTTGTTGACATTCTCAATACTAACCATTGCAACCCTTTAACATTATCAAAAGGTGCGTCGAAGACAGCACCCTACAATAATTCCTACTTCCTACTTCCTCATTACTCATTCTCAAAGCATTGCCTCTTTAGGTGGAGTGACTGCGATCTTCCATGCAGGGATAAGTACTGCTGCGAGAAACGGGATAGCATAAAAAAGGAAAATAGACCCCAATAAACCAAACTCTAAGACAGGAACAAATTCAACATGGTTAGGCAGGTTCGCACCTCCTAAAAATATCTGACTTAAAAGTGGGTTAGGCAGGTTCGCACCTCCTAAAAATATCTGACTTAAAAGTGGTGCATCCCATATAAATACATACAGATATGCCAGTACTACTCCCAGTACAAAACTCACAAGTACAACCACTACCGTTTCATAAAATTTTAATTTCAAAATATCTTTGATACTCCATCCCACTGCACGAAGTATACCTATCTCTTTTCTCTCTGTGGAATACACCATAGAGTAACGTTGATAGAGAATAAGCATAAAGGTTACCATAGCTACAAGATAGAGTATTAAAAAGAGCCCCCCTTTATAATTATAAAGGTTCTCATACGCTTTTCTGATCTCTCTCTTTTCTACCACACGAACATCATAAAAAAGAAGATGCAGCTTACCGATAATATTATCCCATTCAGCATCATTGGGAACATTAAATGTAATATCTGTGACTTCATCCTCTCCCAGTCCAAATATTTCCCTGGCCAGTTCTATAGGCATAATGATCATATCGTTAGCTATAAGATTGGTTTGCGGAGGAAGTGTTTGATGTATCTTTACCTTTTTAAAACTTCCTTGGGGGGTTTTAAATGAAAAAGAGTCTTTATAATAGTGTTCAGACAAAAAAGTTTTTACGCCTTCACCTACAAGCATACTATCTGTAGTTAAAAAGCTTTTAAGATCCAAGTCTTTTACAAGGGATTGAAGTTCTTTACTGCTTTGCTCATCAAAAAGATCTACACCTACCACTAAAAAAGATTTTTCACGAGGCGTAAAAAAATATCTGCCGTACACACGAGGGGCTACCTGTGAAACACCATTGATCTCCAATACTTTATCCAGCCAATCACTAGGTGTATTCACAGCCTTCCCTGCCTGAACTCTACTCAGTGTAAAATCAGATTGGCTCTCCAGTGTATCCAAAAGTGTGCTTTGAAGTGAAGAGGAGATAAAAAGTACCGAACTCAAAAGAAAGATGATGATTACAGAGATAAGTACTGCACCTATATGTTTGCCTTTTTGTTTAAATAGTAATAAAGTTAAAAAGTGCAAAAAAGCATTATTGTTCATAAACAAGATCCATTTTATTCATTGTTTGCATTTGGGGGTATGCAGGGTTTGAGTCCTCATCATAGCAAAACAGTCTTGGTTCATAATAAGCAACACTGAGTGAAGGTGAAGAGAGTTTTGTAATGCTAGAGAGGGTTGATAGACTACTGCTTTGCATTATTCCATCATGGGTCACATAATGACCAACCAAAACAGTTAGCAACAACACTAAAAATAGTACCAATGTAAAAAACTGTTTTACCAAAAATTTTTCCTTCTAAACGCTTAAAACTTAATGCTTAATGCTAGAGCCCATCTAATGCCATCACCATTTTATCGGTAATTTCATCAAACTTTACCATAGCTTTACCATTATGATCTTCCATAAATGCATTGGCACTTTTTTTACTCTTAAAAGGTATGAGTTCCCGTCCCATCGGTCCAAACACATCTGAGTCCAATACATAAAAAGCTTCTTTAGCAGGAATTTCTTCGAGTGTATAATAATCACTGACCGTTATTTTAAAGATATTCTTACGATCATAGGGAAAATCTCCATCAAAGATATAATATTTCATCATATCTTTAACACCATCAAAATAGTATTTTTTACCATTGATCTGCATAAAGGCTGCCCATTTAGGATACTTACTTACAAACATACCACATACAGGGCATTTTGCATCTGCAGGGACATCTATGTGTTTACCCGACAGCTTCATACTGCCATTACTCACATAATAGGCAACAGCTTCCAACTTGGATTTTGAAAGAGGAGGACAGGCCCCAGATGTTTTGATCTTTTCCATTAATTGTTCGATCGTTCCTTGGGCAGAAGGAAGTTTTTTAGCGTTACAAAGGGTATTAGCAATCTTTTCACCTTTGTTTGAGAGTTTAACGATCTTTGCCAAACTCATTTCATTGGCGAAAAGTGACCCGGTGATAAATAGTGTAATGAATAAAATTTTTGTCATGTATTTTAACCTGATGATGTGATATGTGTTACCACGGTAACCGTGGCAACAAAGAGGAAGTTAAGTTATTATCTATTTTTTAAGTAAAGTCCTACTGCTTGCATCTGCTTAGGGTTCAGATCTTTACATAGTTTGTTTTCAACGATAAACGCTTTGGCTTCAGCTGTAGTGGCAAATTTCTTATCTGTTTTTTGACACATTTTACCATACATCATTTCACCTTTTTTCGCCATCATCGCTTGCTTTTTAGCAACCATTTTACTGTCCTTGGCAAAATCGTCCTCTGCTGCTTTATATGCACCACTGTAATCAACTACTTTACCGCCATTTACTTTGGCAAATGCTTCTGCATCAGCTTTGTTTGCAAAGGCATATTTACTTACCATGGTCATCGTACCTTTTTTAGCAGATCCAACTACATAAGAAGCTTTTTCTACAGGAATAAACTTAAGACTTGTTACATCTACCACTTTGATATTTGTAAGTTTTGATCCTTTTTGCGTATCTTCAACTACACAGTGAATAGAACAATACTGTTTTACTTTCCCATCAACAGTTGCAGCATGGTTTGTTTTATAGAACATAGGTAAAGTCATTCCACATTCAGGACAGAACATTTTAGCGTTACCCTCTTGGAGTATAGTTGCTTGTCCCGCAGGTACCATTTGGAACATTTTCGGCATTGTCTTAGGTTTAGCTTCCTCCGCTTGTGCGAATGTTGCTAGTGTACCGAGTGCAAGAAGTGTTAATAGAATCTTTTTCATTTCATTTCCTTATATTTTTGATAACCTATGATAATCTATTAGTGTTAATTAACTGTTAAATATTTAACTTTTTAATAAAACTTGTGAATTTCTTCCATGATATTAGAAAACTCTATATCATCACCCTTCTCTTTCAAGAATGATATTAGATACTTTTCTGAAGCTTCAATACCCTCATTTTTTTCTATCTCTAAAAGTGTAGCATACAGATCAGCAATAATCTCGATCACATGTTTAGAAATACTTTTTCTTGCTGCATGATAGCCGATAATTTTGCCTGTATCTGTATCTCTTCTGGTTTCAAACTCGGTAAATATCCAATAATAGCGTCCATCTTTAGCAAGGTTTTTAATCACTGCATTGATGTTTTTACCCTGAGAGATCGTTTCCCATAAGAGTTTAAAAACTACCTTCGGCATATCCGGATGACGCACAATACTGTGAGGCTTACCGATCAATTCTTCTTTGCTATAGCCGGCAACTTCCATAAAATAATCATTACAAAAGGTGATCTTCCCTTTTTCATCCGTTTCACTTATAATGTATCGTTTTGGGTCCAATACTATCTCTTCATCTATAGGTGTTGGTTTTTGCATATTAAATCCTTCCGTTTAAAAGTCTTATCAGTGCATCTGACACTTCATCAAACTTCATAATTCTTTTTCCGTTATACTCTTTTGAGAACTTTTCAGCTGCTTCTTTTGTTGCTAAAGGCACCAGGTCATCACCTGCCGGTGAAGTTGCTCCACTTCCATATACAAAAAAGGCTGTTTCTGCATTAATAGGCTGTAAGGTTTCATAATCAGTCACAATGATCTGGGAAAAATCTCTTTCACTTTTCACACCCACATCAAACCACTTCCCTGGTCTATGGTAGAATTCAAACATTGATTTAGGACTGGAAAAATATACTGTTTTCCCAGATCTTAGTTCTATCTTTGCTACCCATTTCGGTTCTTTATAAACTTTAATATGTCGTACAATACAAGTCGTATTTTTATCATAAGCCAAAAAATATTTTTTTTCAACCTTAAAAGGTTTTACCTCAGTCGTTGCAAAAGCCACACCTGTTAACAGTAATACTGCTATTAATAATTGTTTCATTCCATGATCCTTTATACTAAATCTTTTTTACTAAATATTCTAAAACCTAAAGAGGCAAAAAGTATCCCTAAAAGAAGAGGATACACTATGGAGATAAATATAAACATCTTCTGAGACAGAACATCAAGTATATAAAATGCCACGGGACCCATAACAGTAAGTTCCGGGTCAAAAAGTGAAATAGCGGCTACCCTGAATATCTCCATAGGATTCACCATGGCAATAGCAACAATTAACTCTGCATTGATACGCTGTTGCATCATTAAAGAGATCAGTGCGATATCAATAAATGCCAAAAGAAGTATCCACACAAAAAAGGAAATACCCAATGCCATTTCTGATGATTTGACAATAGAGGAGACAAAAAATGCGATCCCCAAAAAAGCAGAGCTCATTGCAAAGAGCAAGCCTGTATAGAGAAAGAAGATCTCCCAAGGTACATCTGCACCCTTAAACATACCATATAAGATTGCAAACAGCATTGCCATAAATACCGGTAAAAAGACAGTAATAAATCGTCCAAATACTTTTCCCCAGTAGTACTGCTTTAAAGAGATAGGAAAAGAGAGCATATATTCCAATATATGACTATCCCTGTCTCCAGAGATGGAACGTACTGTTGTCACTAGTATAAAGATAGGCAAAATAACAATTGTCACCTGTATATACATCAGCAAAAGTCTACTCAAGCCGGAAAA
>NATJ01000105.1 GCA_002085305.1 Epsilonproteobacteria bacterium 4484_65
CTTCCTAACTTAAGTGTTTCCCCTTTTTTAAGACTATTTGCTTTTTTTACTTCTTCAATAGTGGTGTGATGTTTGCGTGCAATAGTAAACAGTGTATCACCATTTTTTATGGTATATTTTGCTGATTTGGAAGATTTTTTGATATTTGATTTTTTATTCGTTTTTTTAGCAAGTTTTTTATTCTTTTTCTTAGTAACTTTAGCTACTTTTTTCTTTTTGTCTGGGAAATATGTATTTTTAGGCACCTTCAACACTCTTCCTAGTTTAAGCGTATCTCCTTTTTTAAGGCCATTTGCTTTTCTCACTTCTTCTATAGTAGTATGATTTTTCTTTGCTATTGTATAGAGAGTCTCTCCATTCTTAATAGTATGTTTAACTGTTTTTGTAGCTGCTTGAGCTGTAACAGTAGCGAGGGATAATGTAAGCAATAAGGTATAAAATTTTTTCAATAAATACTCCTAATTAATGAAAACTTATAGTATAGATCAATATAGGCAATAATCTATACTAAAAAATATATGTAATTGTAACTACATATGATTAATCAAAAATAAACATGAATTTAAATTTATCTTAAATCATACTTGTACCGTTAAACGAGAAGGAAATGGTTTTAAATGTAGTAATTAACATATAAATATTGGCAACCTGGCAATCTTATTAAGACCCATGATTTTCTGTCCCTACTTCTCAGTAGGTTTAGCTTTTTCAACATCTCTGCAGGGATGATAGCTAAATCCACTTTAAAAAAAAATAAAACAGAATAACCCAAACTTAACTTAACCTTTACTCAGCTGCTCCACTATATGATCACCTACCCTGAATGCATTGGCATAGATCGTCCAGGTATAAGGTACAGAGCCACCTGTTGGCATGAAACTGGCATCTGCTACGAAAAGATTAGATACATCATGAGATTGACAGTATTTATTGAGTACCGAAGTTTTAGGATCATCTCCAAAACGACATCCTCCTGCCACTAAATTCTGAGGAGGGGCTGAAGAGATCGAGCTATAGATATTCTTCGCTCCCATTTCTTCGAGAACCTTTTCACACTTTTTGGCAATATATTTGCCTACTTTGACATCCTGAGGATGTGCTTCTACTCGAAGTTTCCCCACAGGCATGCCATATTTATCTTTATGTGTTTCATCCAGACTCACAAAACAGTCATCGTTGGGAAGCCAGTCATTAAAGATCTCAAAACGGATACTTTTGGTTTCTCTAAATCGTTTAACCACACGCTCACCCAACGCTTTGCCCCATACTAACTTTCCATCCTCTTCATTATTTTTATTTGCACGAGAAATGATGTTTTGATGTTCAAACATAAACTCAACAGAGCCCCCTTTGAACTTACCGTCCCACCAATGGTCTATAAAGTACCAGTCCAGTATAGAACGATTGACAAAAAGTCCCGTTGTCATAAGATCTTCAAATTTGATATGGTTCAAGCTTTCTTTATGCAGTTCACCCTGTCCCGATCCTCCAGCTGAGAAGATCAAATTTTTTCCCAGTTCTCCACTACTGTTCGCCAAACCATGGGGATGATGCTTGTTTGATGAATTGAGCAAAAGTCTTGCACTTTCATGTGCCTGTGCTGCCACAACAAACATCTTTGCAGATATCTTCTTCTCTTTGCCAGTAATGGTATCTACGGCCATCGCATACTCCACCTCATCTTTTTTTCCTGCATGGAGATACTTAACATACGTATTGCTCATAAGCGTAAGATTGCCTGTAGCCAAAGCTGGTTTCAGGAGTGCTTCTCTTGAACTTCCTTTTGCCCCTGAACTACACCCGTAGCTTCCACAGAAGTTCGAGTAGTAGCAAGCATTACGGTGCTCCTTATCTTGAGACAAGACTGCACGTGGCGTAACTAACGGCACAATATCAAGTGCTTTACAGCTTTTGTCGATAAGTTTTACTACTGCATTCTCTTTAGTTGGAGGCTGAGGAAAGTCAGGTGTACTTCTTGGCGGTTCATAAGGATGTTTTTCATACTTTCCTGTGATACCTACAAGTTCTTCTGCCAAGGCATAATAAGGCTCCATCTCTTCGTAGGAGATAGGCCAGTCAACTATATTGGCACCTTTTATCTCTCCATATTTACTTTGGAGTCTAAAATCATCCGGGTGCATACGGTGCAGCATCCCGCTCATCAAGTTTGACGAACCTCCAACAATGTTGCCATTCCAGAAACTCCAACCAGATTCATAGGTAGGTGTAGCTACCCACTTCCCCTCCACTTTCTCTTCTATGGTATGGTACTCCTCAAAAAGGTTCGGGGTAACGATATCTCTACGTGCATAGGCTAACTCATCTTTGGAAAACTCATCACGCTTGATAAGACGTCCTTTTTCCAGTACAGCCACTTTGTATCCTGCTTTACATAAAGTATATGCCACTGCACCACCACTTGCACCAGAGCCTACTATAACGACATCATATTTACAGCTCAGCATTTAGTGCCTCGCTTGCACTGCGTTTTAACGCTTGTCATAACTTTATATACCTCGTAGTCGGTCTTGGAAGTCCACCATATGAACCCAAGGCTTTCCATCCTGCTTCTTTCACATTGGAACCATAGATAGGATCTGAGAACATCCCTTCCATCGTGAGTGTCATAATACGAGAGAGCCAATTACTTCCATAATGGGTCGATTCATAGCTTCTTAATGCACGCTCTTTCTCTTTTTCTGAGAAGGCAGTGAATTTGCCTTCTTCACGACTCTCCAACTCTTCTGCCCCCTCTATGACAAAGAGACGAATATCTTTATCGTAGCTAGGATGGGTGATCGTTTCAAGTAAAAATTGTGTTACATTCATAGATCGGGCTGAGGGGATATTGCTTCCTTCAGGAAAGAGGTGCTGTTGCACGGACTGAATGGTTTTTTCTACACTCTTTAATGATTTGCCAAACACTACATTATTATTTTTTTTACCAAGCAGAGAAGAGGAGAGTCCAAAGACAGATCCTAAGATTAAAAATTTTCTTCGTTTCATTATTATTACTTCTTTATTTTATAGTATCTAATCATAATCATCTTTTGTGCACTCCAAGTGCAAAAAGTACTACACACTCTTTACACGCATTTAAGATTATACTTCTAACTGTCTAAAGGGTAGTTTTATAGCTGCCTAAATTAAAAATAGGAGACAAAGATGATAAGAATTAAAATTCAATACAGGGAGGCACTAAATGCCGAGTCGAAAAAAGTTAATTTTTAGTTCGTTGGTAGGGTTGGCACTTATTGCCTTTACAGGATGTACAACAGGTGGAGATGCTGAGGCAGAAGCTAAATGTTCTTCCAGTAAATGTCAAGGCGATAAAAAAACTACAAAATGCGGAACAAGCAGTAAATGTGGCGATGCTAAAAAAGTCGCAACAAAATGTTCTGGTGGGAAATGCGGGAAGTAACACTTTGCTAACTCAAGCGTGTTATAGTACTTATGTTCTATAAAACGTTAAAGGATAAACATGAAAAACATACTTCTTAGTCTACTACTTGGTTTTGCACTTATGGCTTTATCTGGTTGTACTGGATCTGAAAATGATACCTCAACAAAAAAAAGCAAGTGTCAATCCGGTCTATGTGGTGGTGGTAAATGCGATCATGGGAAAAAATCTGATATCAAAAAAGCTGAAACACCAGAATCAGATAAATCTTCCCAAAGCAAATAATTTTTTACTCTTCTCTCTTTGCCTTTTGGCAGAGAGTGCAATACTACTTTCCCTAAAACTCTTCTAAACTTATTATAATCAAAACTTGAAAATGATCTTCTCCTGAGATACAAATATGATGAAGGAGGTATATTATGTTAAAAAGCATATACCCACTCACAAAAAATATACTAAGTGGACAGAGCTTGTCTCTTTTTTTGGCTAGACTTGTTGTAGCTTACGGGTTTTATGAACCAGCTATGACAAAATGGTCTGACATAGGTAGTGTTGCTACCTGGTTTGGTTCCATAGGTATCCCTTTTCCAACACTGAATGCCTATATGGCTGCAAGTACGGAACTACTAGGTGTTGTACTCTTAACCTTAGGGCTCTTTACTAGACTTATCTCTATCCCTTTAATGGTCATTATGGTGGTAGCAATCACCACAGTGCATTTAGTACATGGTTTTTCTGCAGGGAACAATGGGTTTGAGATACCTCTTTACTACATGCTGTTTTTAGCAATATTTGCTTCATTTGGAGCCGGAAAACTAAGTTTGGATCACCTATTATTTGGTGATGAACAATAAATAAAAAGGATATAAAATGAAAAAATTACTTAAAACAGGACTCATACTTATGGGAGCTATGGCATTTACACTTACTTTGGCAAATGCCACATGTGGTTCAGGAAAAGAAACACCAAAAACAATGAAATGTCAAGCAGGTAAATGTGATAGCGGTAAAAATATGAAGTGTAGTGGTAGTAAAGATATGAAAAAAGAGACCAATGCAACCAAACCCTCAGCAGAAAAGAAGGCACCGGCAAAAGGCAAATGCGGCGTAGGTAAATGCAGCTAAACTATCTAACATTCTTCCTCCTCTTTCTATCCCTTTACGAGGGATAGAAACTTCACTTTTCTTCCACAAATTAGTGTATAATACTTCCTGTAAAACAAATACGCTTACAAAGGAATACCTATGAGACATATTTTATTTTTACTTATCCTACTACTCTTATTTTCAGGGTGTCAAGATAAAAAAGAAGAACAAACTCAACATGACGCTAAAATAGCCCAGGAAGCAAGAGCTGAACTACTTAACGAACAGGCAGAAGCCAAGAAAAAACAAGAAGAGTTAGAGAAAAACAATAAATATTCTAAAATAGGCATTACATCAGAAGATGGCAAGATCATCATCGATACCAACAAGACCAAGAGCTATTTCAAAGACCTGGCCCATCAGATGAAAACCAAAATGGATAAAATGAGTAAAGATCTGGAAAAAGGTATCGTTAAAAATGAAGAGGCCGGTATCGAGATGGATGAGACACATATCAATATAGATTTGAATAAAACAAAAACTTTTCTTGACACTTGGGGTAAAAAGATGCAAGGATTCGTCAAAGAGTTTGATGAGATAGCCAAAGAGTTTGATAACCAAAATAAAACAATAAAGGATACAAATGCAACAAATTGATATGAATTCAGATGAGTTCCAGGCAGAGTTGGAAAAAACAGGGCAGTTTGTAGAAAAAGTAAATAAGCAGTTTGGTTTTGTACAAAATCCCAACGAAGAAGTCAACGAAGGTGTTACTATGGGGCTTGCAAGAAACAAGCTCATCTATGGGAAACGGTTCTGCCCCTGTTTTATGGTGATAGGCGAAACAAAAGAAGAACAAAAAGCTGCAGATAACCGTATCTGTCCCTGTAAACCTGCTTTAGAAAAAGAGATCCCGGAAGAGGGACTTTGTCACTGCGGGATCTTCTGTACACCTGAGTATGCTGCTGAAAAAGCACAACATGACGAGATAGAAGAGATCGTACATGAACACTCCAGAGGCTTAACAAAAGAGCAGGCAGAAACACTACTAAAAGAGGAACAGCTTGACGGAGATGAACTCGAAGCACTGATAGAAGCAAGAGGTCTTAACATGATCAACTTTACGCTCATGGATGTACGAGAATTCATGGAGTTCCAAATGGGACACATCGTCGGTACAGATGCACTCGTGCCTACGTCTCAATTCTACGCAAAAGTAGAAGAGCACAACGACAAAAAACAGACACCTGTTATCGTCTATTGTCATACTGGAAGCAGAAGCTTCCAAGTACAACACGCTATGAAGTCTCTAGGCTTTGAACACGTATGTAACCTACGCCCAGGGATCATCGGTTATCAAGGTGAAACACAAAGAGGTTAATCACCTCTGTTCACACCCATTGTCGGGGAGGGGACACCCTGACATGCAAATACAACTATTGTCCTTACACTCAAGGTAATACATTAGCCTATAGAAATACAAACCATAATAAGATTTGTTAAACACGGCAGCAGTTTGTGCTTTTTTCTTTTGGGTTCGTTTTCTTTTTTTGCGCATGAAAAAAAAGAAAAGGAATGAAGAAAAACTCAAACCATATACAAATTAATAATAAAATTTAGGGGAAATAATTAAAATGGGGTTGAGGAGCCGAAACTCCCCAAAAAGATAGTTCTGGCACTAAATGCCGACATCTTTTTTGCTAAAGCAAAAAAAGATGCTACAAGTTATTTAGCAAGTGCTGCTTTAGAAGCATCAGCTACTTTTGTAAAACTTTCAGGAGCATTCATCGCCATATCAGCAAGAATTTTTCTATCAAGTTCGATATTTGCAAGTTTAAGACCATGCATAAATGTTGAATAGTTCAACCCATTCAATCTAGTCGCCGCATTGATACGAACGATCCAGAGTCTTCTGAAATCTCTTTTCTTTTGTCTTCTATCTCTGTAAGCATATACTAATGAACGCTCGAGTTGTTCTTTCGCTTTTCTGAAGTGTTTTCTTCTACCACTGTAGAACCCTCTAGCTTGTTTTAATAATCTTTTGTGTCTTCTAGTTCTTACGACACCAGTTTTTACTCTCATGGTTATCCTTTACCTTATACTTGTACTGCAACCTTCAAAAGAAAGTCAGTTTTAGTAGGTGTCAAACATTCTCTCTGTTTGAACTTGCCCCTAATCGGGGGATTATAGCTTTTTAAAAAATGGTACTAATTTCTTAGTTGATCATCTCTTTAATGTTTTTAGCGTCTGCGCCATCAACATATTTAGGACTTTTCATACTTCTATGGTGACCACCGTCAACCTTAGTAAGAATGTGGCTTCTATACGCCGTTCCTCTTTTGATCTTGCCGCTTTTTTTAACTTTAAAACGCTTAACAGCGCCTTTTACACTTTTCATTTTTGGCATATGCTTACTCCCTTAGTTATTTTTCCATACTACCCTCAAGTAGTAGAAAATGGGACGGTATTATACCGAAAAATTCTAAAAGGTTTATAACGTAGTTTTCTAATACGATTTATGATAAAATCTATACACTAAAAACAAGGGCTACCTCCGTGGATAAAATCACAGAAATACTTTCGCAAAAAAAGAAACTTCTCACAGAAATTTACTTTGATTTGCAACTTTATTTTGAAGAGAAGTATGGTAAAGATGCTCTTGTTCTCATGGAAATAGGCACATTTTTTGAAGTCTACGAAGTCAATAATGATGAGATGAAAGTCGGTAAAGCTAAAGAGATAGCCGAACTGCTTAACATTCAACTCACCAGAAAAAGTAAAGCTATCTTAGAAAACTCTGTTTCTAATCCTTTACTTGCAGGTGTTCCTGCAGTCTCCATTGACCGTTATCTTGCTCGTCTTATAGGGACGAAGAAGTACACCATCATTGTAATTAAACAAAAAGGTGAGATGCCTAACATCAAACGCTATGTCTCAAATATCATCTCTCCGGGAACAAACTTTGAGTACCTCTCTGAGCCTAGTGAAAATAACATCGTCTCATTGCTCATAGATGAAAATGTAGGTATTTACTCTGTTGGGTATTCGGCTATCGACGTCAGTACAGGTAAAACCATCTGCAACGAGATACATTCTACCCGTGATGATAAGACGTATGCGCTTGATGAAGCCTTTAACCTTCTACAAACGTACAGCACTTCTGAAGTCATCATCACCCTTGATAGTAAAGAGATAGACAAAGAGTGGCTAGTACATTATCTCGAGTTAGAATCTTTACACTATTCTGTCAACACTAAACATTTTAAAATACAGTTTCAAAATGAACTCTTTACACGTGTTTTCAACATTAACTCTTTTCTCTCAAGCATCGAGTTTTTAGACCTTGAAAGACATCCATACACTACGGAGTCACTTGCAGTCCTTATAGATTTTATCATCGAGCATGATGAAAGTATCATTGAGAAGATGAACAAGCCGCAGTTCCTGGGCAATAACCGCTATATGTACATTGGTAACAACGCTATGGAACAACTCTCGGTCATCTCCCGTGATCCTTCTGACATTACCCTTCTTGACCTGATAGACAAAACTTCCACAGCGTTTGGGAAACGTCTTCTCAAAGAGAGGCTACTCAATCCTATCTGCGATAAAGAGCTTCTTGAAGAGCGCTATAATCTGACAGAATTACTGCTTCCAAGTATCGACCGTTTTGAGACACACTTAAAACAGATCTATGACCTTGAACGCATTACAAGACGTATCAAACTGCGTAAACTGCATCCTGTAGAACTTACCTATATTTCTATGTCACTTGAAGCTGTTCTGAAACTCCTTGATGATGCACAAGGCAACGGACTTGAGATAGAGAGCAGACTCTATGATGAGACCAAAGAGATGCTTAAAGTCCTGGATGACACTTTTGATCTGGATGTCTGTGCGAGATTTCGCATAGAACAGATCAATGACAATCTTTTTAAAGATGGCATCTACCCTGCTATTGACAGTATCGTAAAGAGACAACAAAAAGAAGT
>NATJ01000106.1 GCA_002085305.1 Epsilonproteobacteria bacterium 4484_65
TACGTAATTCTGTATATAGGTTAAGGCGTTAATCTATACCTATCTCTTGGATATAAGCATACTTCTCTAATGTCTTTTCTTTTCTCAGCATCAACCACTTATTTGCTTCCATGACAATAACCAGACCCAGAGCAATCAGTGCAAGTACCGACCATGCTTTAAGAGAGACTGGCTGAATTGAAAGTACATTTTGCATAAAAGGAATGTGCATACATGCGATATGTAAAAGTTGAGTAAATATTACAATAATGATAAGTGCCATACTGTTTTTATATTTCATTTGATAGAGGAAATTAACCTCCGTCCTAGAGTTAAAGACATGGAGATTTTCAAACATCACCATGAGAAGCAGTATAATATTTCTTGCACCCTCTACACCCATTCCACTCTGTAACAAGAAGTAAAAGAGAACAAAAGAGACGATACCGATATAGAAACCACCTACTATTATCCGTCTAAGCATTATAGAGTTAAAGATAGGCTCTTTGGGAGACCTTGGTTTTCTCTTTAAAAGTCCCGGTTCTGCAGATTCTAATCCAAGCATGACATCCTGTATACCATTTGTTACAAGATTGAGCCATAAAAGTTGTACGGGGAGCAGGGGTAGAGGCAGTCCGGTGATGAAAGAGAGCATTACTAAAACCAACTCTGCAAAGCCTGTAGATATGAGTAGGTAGATGACTTTCCTAATGTTATCGTGTGCCCGTCTTCCTTCTTCTATACCATTGACAATGGAAGCGAAGTTATCATCTGTTAAGATGATGTCAGAGGTGGCTTTAGCAATGTCTGTACCACTCTTGCCCATAGCCACACCGATGTTCGCATGTCTAAGGGCAGGGGCATCATTTACCCCATCTCCTGTGACTGCAACATAATGCCCAAGTGTTTGATATGCCATGACTATCTTCATTTTTTGTTCTGGTGTAACACGTGAAAAGACTGTAATGTCTTTTAACTCTTCAGCATTCTCTCCACTGCTTTCCCAGTCAAACAACTCTTTTTCACTCATCACACCAGCATCAGAAGAAGCTATGCCAAGCTCTTGTGCGATACAAAGCGCTGTATTTGGATGATCACCGGTTATCATCACTACTTTGATTCCTGCTTGTTGTGCCTTACGTATGGCATCTGGAGTCTCTTCTCTTACGGGGTCGATGATGGCAACAAAGCCTAAGTAGTTAAAGTCATTTAGATTTATCTTCTCATCATCTTCAGACTCTTTGTGGGCAAGTGCTATGGTTCTGTAGCCTTTAAGTGCCCATGCATCAACATCATCCAATATAGCTTTTTTCTCTTCTTGTGTTACATTACAGTGTTCCAGTACGGTTTCGGGTGAACCTTTAGAAAATTGATATACCTTCTCATCTTGTTCCATCATCACTGCAGAAAATCTATTGATCGGTTCATAGGGTATCTCATCTATCTTTCTATATGACTTTGAGCCTGTTACATAGGATTCGTCAGCATTTGCAGCAAAGCGTGCCAAAGCTATGTCTACTTGATCTCCAAAGAAATCAACTCCACCTTCTTCTGCCTCTTCATAATGCATCTCATTGCACAAAATGGAAGCTAAGTAGACTTTATCATGTACTTCATTGATGGTGTTGGTGTCATAGACTTGTGTAGGGGAGATGAAGTACTCCACACTTAATTTGTTTTGTGTGAGTGTACCCGTTTTGTCACTGGCTATGAGCGTACATGAACCCAATCCTTCTATGGCAGCTAATTTACGTACGATGACATTACGTTTGGACATGGCTAGAGAGGCAGAAGTAAGTGCAACTGTAATGGCAACAGGAAGCCCCTCCGGTATGGTAGAGACAGCTAAGGCTACAGAGAAGAGAAAGAGGGCGTAAAAGGTCATCCCTTTGAGCAGTCCTATGGCAAAGAGTATAAGTACCATGATACCGATGACAATGGAGATAGTAAACGAAAGCTTTTCCATCTTTTCAAGTAAAGGAATCTTGGCTTTACTTTTTTTACTCAGCAGCTGTGCTATTTTCCCAGCTTCGGTATCTTTCCCTATGCTGCTTACAACACCTATACCCCTACCAGATGAGATGTACGTACCTGCAAAAAGCATATTTTTTCTCTCTGGTAAAAGCAGGTTAGGGCTATCACTGACAAAGAGTGCATCTTTATGCATATCTGTGGACTCCCCAGTGAGTAAAGCCTCATCCACCATAAGATTATTTGTCTCTGTCAGTCTGAGATCTGCTGCTACTTTGGTTCCCGGTTCAAATATCAGGATGTCTCCGGGTACTATGTCTCGGCTATCTATCTCTTGTATGACACCATCTCTAAGTACCATCGCATTGGCTTTTATGAGATTTTGAAGTAGTTTGGCTTTTTGGGATGCAGAATACTCCTGATACGTACCAATGATGGCATTTAAAACCAAAACAGCAAGGATGAAACCAGCATCTGTATACTCTTGGATGCTCAGCGCCATTAAAGTGGCTAAGAGCAAGATGTAGATAATAGGACTTTTGAACTGTTGAATAAAGTGTGCGAACAGTGTCATATCAGGTTTTGAGGGGAGTATGTTTAAACCGTATTTCTTTTGTCTTTTGGTTGCCTCCTCATTACTAAGTCCAGAGCTATTGCTACTTAAAGTTAAAAGTGTTTCATCAATGCTTTTTGTATGAAAAACCATCACTTGCCTTTACTTAAAGGGTACTTCTAAAATACCTTCTTTTTTAATACCTATTTTCTTAACACAGTTTAGTAGAAGCATATAAAGACCCTCTTCTAAAGTAGGATGATAAAACGGCAGTTCCAATATATCGTAGACAGTCAGTTTCTGCTCCATTGCCCACGCTAAATGATGGGCCAGATGTTCACCGTGAGGTACTGCTATCTGTGCACCTAAGAGTTTCCCAGTACTTTTTTCTACATAAAGATTTGCAATACCCACATTGGTATTCATGAGCATGGCTCTTGATTGTCTAGAAAAGTCATACGTACCTATGATCACATTATCATCATCTTTAATATGTTTATAGTCTTTTCCTATAAAGGCAATGTTGGGGTCTGTAAATACAATGGCTAACGGTACTTTTCTTTTAAATTCTTTTTGAGGATGGACAACATTATATCCAGCGATCCGTCCTTCATCTGCTGCTTCATGAAGCAGGGGCCTATCGGCATTCACATCACCTGCTATATAAATGGGAAGGTCTTCTATCTGCATCGTTTGAGGATTAAAGTTTGGCATACCTATTTTATCTAACTCTATACCAAGCCTCTCTAGTCCTAAGCCATCCAGGTTTGGTTTTCTACCTATGGAAACCAATACTTTATCTACCAACACTTCACGATCATAGTTGGTGATTTTTATCTTATCGCCTACCTTACTTAGGACTGCTGGACCACCACCAAGCCAGATATCAAATTCCTGTTCACAGAGTTCAAGCATTACTTCATTTACATCAGGATCACTCAATCCACCTATAAACTCTTGTGAGTGGACTGCTGTCACTTTTATGCCAAACCGGGAGAGTGCCTGTCCAAGTTCAAGTCCTATGGCACCTAAACCAAGTACACCCATACCTAAAGTAGGGGGAAGATCTTTTTGTTCAAAGAGCTCATCGGTAGTGAGTATGTGTTCTTTAAAAGCATCCCATTTTGGATCTAAAACAGGGGAAGAACCCGTCGCGATGATGATCTTTTTTGCTCTGATCTCATCATCACCCACTTTTAGGGTATTACTATTGATGAATTCAGCTTTTCCTGTGACTGATCTATCACCTAAGCGTGTGATACTTTGCTCAATATTATGATCAACAAGATAATCTCTATGATCTCTCACTCTTTGTAAAACATCAGGGATGGAAACCTCTAGGCTATCAGCATGTTTGATACCACTCTTTTCAAAGTCAAGTCTGTCGTGGTAGTATTCCGCAATACGTATAAGTGATTTAGAAGGCATACAGCCTACACGGGCACATGTAGTACCGTAAAGACCAGAGTTTATGATCATAAAATCATCAGTCTGTTTTTTCACTTGTGAAAGCGCATAGAGACCTGCTGAACCTGCACCGATAATGGCTACTTCTACTTCTTTTTTCATGACTGTACCTTATGCATATGTAATTTTATTCTACTCCTTTTCTTTTCAGATGTAAAGTTGCATTATTTATATAATCAGAGTAAAATATAAATAGGTGCTTAATAGATAAGACCAAAAAATTTTGATGAAAAGGCAGGAGTAACATGAAAAAGCTAAAAAGAATGATTGTAGGGTTAGACATTTTTTCAAAATCAAATAATGTTTTAAAAAGGGCATTAATGGTGGCAAAGCAAAATAAGGCGGAACTGTTTATTATTCATGCTGTGCAAACACCTTGGTTCTCTGTCCCAAGTTATTTTGGTGGTAAAGAGATAAGTGTTGACACAGAAGGTATCACAAAAAAAATAGAAAAAAAGATAAAAGCATTAAATAAAGAGTATAAAGTGCCTTATTCTATCTTGGTAAGAGAAGGAGAAGCTGATGATATCTTACTTTATGAGGCAAAACTACTCAAAGCAGATATGATGGTTATAGGTGCAAATACAAAAAATAAAAAGAAGTTTCTTGGTACAACAGCAGAAAAAGTAGCACATCAAAGTCATTTACCCGTTTTGGTTGTTAAGAACAGCGTTAAAGATATGTATCAAAATATAGTGGCACCAACAGACTTTCAAGCACAATCCAAACAGAGTATCCTCTTTGCAAAAAGTATCTTCCCTGCTGCAAAGATCAATGCAGTTTATAGTACTGAAGTAATTTACGTGGAAGGTCCTTATACTGTAGTTGGACATGATTTTGTGCAGTATAACGAAATGGCAAAAGCTTCTGCCAAGAAAGATCTCAAAGATTTGATAAAAGATCTTTCTATTGAAAAAGGTAAAATACTTGATGAAGGAGGCAATAGCAAAGAAGTACTGCTTAAATATATAAATAAGGGTTCATACGATCTTGTCGTTATAGGTTCAAGAGGCACTACAGGCTTTAAAGCATTGCTCGGAAGTATGGCATCTTCCATCTTAAGAGAAACATCAACTGATGTATTGGTCTATGTTCCGTAGATCGATTTTTAAGTGTATGAGATAATGTAAATTATCTCACGCTTTAGAGGACTGCTTAATGCCGACCTATTATTTATATTTCATAATATGTATTTTCATGAATAAGAGAAATCTATAAGATCACTTTCATCTGCATGTGCGGCAATAAATTCATCGTCTCAACAATTTTCGGAACTGAGTGAGGGGATGGGTATTGACGACATCCTCTTTTTCCAGCCATCCACGCCGTGCCTGGGAGATTCCGTAGGAGATATAGTGCAGATCATTTACGGAGTGGGCATCTGAAGAAAGAGCGATCTTGACACCGGCCTCTTTGGCAGCTTTGCAATAGCTATCATCTAAGTCTAAACGGTCGGGCTGTGCATTGAGCTCGAGGATGCAGCCTAACTCTTTTGCCACGTTGATGATGGCATCCATATCGACCTCGTAAGGTTCACGAAGTCCGATCAGCCTACCGCTAGGATGGGCAAGTATGTTAAAGCAGGGATTCTCCATCGCTTTGATAATGCGTCTGGTCTGTTCTTTTTTTGTGAGATTGAACTTGTAATGTACAGCACCGACAACCAGATCAAGCTTTTCCAGGACCGATTGGGGCAGGTCAAGTGTACCGTCGGCCAAAATATCGACTTCAGCTGATTTCAAGATAGTGAACCCTTTCAGTGTTGCATTGATATGGTCTATCATCTCCAGTTCCTGTAACACTCTCTCTTCATCTTGTCCATGGGCGATCGTAAGGTGTTTGGTATGGTCCGTAACAGCGATATATTCATACCCCAGCGCCCTGGCAGCCTCTGCCATCTCCTCCAAAGAGGCATTCCCGTCGGAACGGGTAGTGTGGATATGCAGATCACCCCGGATATCGCCGCGTTCAATGAGCCGTGGCAGACTGTGTTTCAGTGCCAATGCGATCTCACCACGGTTTTCACGCAGTTCCGGTTCGATATACTGCATCTTCAAAATGTCATAAACATCAGACTCTTTCTCTCCGCCAATACGTTTATCTGAGCGGAAGATGCCATATTCGTTGATCTTGATACCCTTTTTCAGAGCCATTTTACGCAATGCGATATTGTGTGCACGTGATCCGGTAAAGTGGTGCAGGGCAGCACCGAAATCATAAGGCGGTACAACACGCAGATCTACCTGTAAACCATTTTTCAAAATAACGGAAGAGCGTGTAGGACCCTCCATTACTATGCTCTTTACATCCTGATGTGATACAAAGCGCTCCATCAGCGGTGATCCGGAAAAACAGGCAGCAACCATGTCTATATCTTTTACCGTGTCACGCCTGCGGCGAATACTGCCGGCGATCTCAAGCCGATCGACCCGTTCTATCTTTCGGAGTTCCTCTACCAGTGCCTGGGCGACAGGAAGTACATCATAGAGGCGATGACGGTGTGTTTCGTAACGTTTCTGTTTTAGCCCCTCCGTAATGGTTTGGATCAGTTTGGGCCCAAATCCTTTAACGCTTTCAACTTTCCCTTTTTTGAGTGCCATTTCCAGATCATTTAGGGTATTGATATGCAGTATTTCATGCAGTGTTCTGACTCTTTTTGGTCCAAGGCCTGGTATCTTCAGCATTATTTCTAGATCGTGTGGTATCTCTTTTTCAAGCCGTCTCAGAAGCGATATCTTTCCTGTTTGGACGATTTCTGTGATCTTCTTTGCAAGTGTATCACCAATATTGTGTATCTGTGTCAGATCCTCACCTGCTTCAACCATCTCATGAAAGTTTTTAGGATAGGAACGTATGATGCGGGCAGCATTGCGATAGGCACGGATCCTGAAAGGATTTTCATCTTCAAGTTCAAGTAGATCGGCAAGTTTGATAAATTTCTCTGCTATATCACGGTTACTGGTCTGCATTTTTACTCCTTGATCAACGTATCAATGCCTGTATTTTATCACATTTCATCTGCTTGAAAATAAAGGTTGAAAAATATCAATATACAAGAAGATCATTGCAGCGTTTATGAGATAGTTTTTTAATTGATGTAAGATCTTCCACAGTATTATTTTCTCCCAATGTGATTTTACATCTTCTCTTTTGACTCTTCATTCCAGATAGGGTTCTCCCTGTCATCGGGGTGCAGCATGGATCGTTCCTTCTCATAAATATGCCAATACGACTTATCGATGGCAGAATCCTTGTACTCAGCTTTTTTATCATGCTCGAACGGACACCACCAATTCTCGACAATCTGTACAAGATAAGCCATATACTTAAAAAGTGCGACACTCAAAGGACAGTAGATCTTGCAGTTGAAGATCCAGTAAAACCTGTATGATTCCCAATGCATCCAGTTGGTACCAGTCTCATAGACGATCTGGTCTTTGTAGATGTAGCGGTGAGTGATCCATGTCGGCACAAAGTCCCAAAATGGCCTGATACCCGTCGCCCCGACAAGTTTCAGATGCCCTCTTACTGCCAATATACCTAGTAGCACAAATGGTACGGTGATGATAAGAGGCAGGTAGATGAGTAGCACACCAATTCTCACTTTCCAGGTAGGTTGTTTTTCAAAGTTTTTACCTATTTGTACTCTTTCCAACTTTTTTCTCCTTCTTCCTGGTCATCTCTAAATGTATAAAAAGTTTAGCATATTAATAGATCTTTATAGATTATCCCTTTTTTTACCTTGTTGTTTCGCTATGTAATTGGTATGATATGGTATGAAAAGTATCATTTCTCTCTTGACCATTTTACTGTTATTGTTAACCGGATGTACGGAGCCGGATATTCCGCTTAAACATCTCTTGCCCTCTTCTTGCACTATTTATGACATGAAGCAGGCTCGCTGCATTGATGATAGAGAGCTGGTGAAACGTCTGGCCCCTTATCGTGTTGTCTTTGTCGGTGATCATCATGCGCAAACGGATCTTCATCAAAAATTAGCAAAGTTCATTACAGGTCTTGACAGAGCCGGCCGTCATGTTTCACT